>CAZPAL010000001.1:0-26213 GCA_964584525.1 uncultured Dehalococcoidales bacterium
GCGCAGCAGGTGCGGCAATCCCGTACCCGGAGGAATACGCCCCACCCGTCAAGATCCTTCGGCCATTCTTCATGGCCTCCAGGATGACACGGAAGAACTCTGGATACCGGCTTTCGCCGGTATGGCGGGAGTGGTTACCCATGCTGGAAGCCACCCTTTCCTGTCATTGCGCGGAGCGCAGCAGGTGCGGCAATCCCGTACCCGGAGGAATACGCCCCACCCGTCAAGATTCTTCGGCCATTCTTCATGGCCTCCAGGATGACACATAGGGATACCCATGCTGGAAGCCACGATGGGTGGCTGAAGCATCCGGGGTGGTGTCAATGTTACACCTCTCCCCCTGCCCCCTCTCCAGCGGAGAGGGGGTATTACATATATCGAGAGGGGCTGGCGCCCCTCTCGGACTCCTGCGTTTCTGCCAGAAAACCCCAGGCGGTGATATAATCGCAGCAAGCGTGCTGAAAATCATATTCAAAAATCGGGTCTTTTGGGCCTGGACACTGCTGGTAGCTGCGGCCGCCGGGCTGAGCCTGGCCGCCGGGCGCTACGATTATTTCCCCCTCGACCTGGAGCTTGCGCTGCGCCTGCAAGCCTTCCAGGCGGGCTGGTTTCGAGATTTCATGGGAGCGGTGTCGTTCGTGTCAGGGAGCTGGCGGTTCGGACTGGCGGTGTTGCTCACCGGCATACTGCTCTGGAAGTGGGCCAGCCTGAACCATGCGGCGGCGGCGCTGGCCGCCGGCATGCTCAGTTATGGCAACGTGCTGATGAAACTGGTGGTGGGCAGGCCGAGGCCGGCGGCGGAACTGGTGGCTATAACCGCGCTGTACAGCGGTTCCAGTTTCCCCAGCGGACACACCTTCAGTTCATCGATGCTGCTGGGTATGCTAGCCATATTCGTTCTGCTGAGCACCGCCCGCCGCCCGGAGAAAGCGGCGGCGGTTTCCGTGCTGGCGGGGTTGGCGCTGCTGGTAGGAGTGTCGAGGGTGTATCTGGGCGCGCATTGGCCGAGCGATGTGCTGGGGGCGTACCTGTGGGCGGGGGTGTGGCTGGTTCCGCTCTACTACGGGCTGCGCCGCCGGCTGGCGGCCAGCGACGTTTCCGGGGTAGGGGAAAGACAGCGAGCCGGGCGCGGTTGATGATGTGTGATATTATATTAGCGTTATGCGTTATGCCATTCTGGCGGACATCCATGCCAACGCCACGGCTTTTGAAGCCGTACTGGCCGATATGGAACGCCGGGGCGGAGCGGATGAAATCTGGTGCCTGGGCGACATCGTCGGCTACGGCCCCGACCCCGGGCGCTGCATAGACCTGCTGCGGGGGTACAAACACGCGGCGGTGGCCGGCAACCATGACCTGGGGGCCATCGAAAAAATCAGCCTGGCGCGGTTCAACCCGGACGGGGCGCAGGCTCTCCGGTGGACGATGGGGCAGCTCAAACCTGAACACCGTATCTTCCTGGAAAGGCTACCCGACAGCCGTGAAATCGGTGCTTTTACGCTGGTACACGGCAGCCCGCGGCAGCCGTTCGCCGAGTATATTGCCTCGCTGGGTTCGGCGCGCCAGGTTTTCGCCTGCTTCAAGACCAATTATTGCCTGGTGGGCCACACCCATCTGCCGCTGATTTTCAGCCAGGAAGGCGGAGAATGCGCCTTCAACCCCCCGCTGGAGAACATCGGGCGGGTGCTGGAGGCCGCCAGGCTGATTATCAACCCGGGAAGCGTGGGGCAGCCGCGCGACGGAAATCCGCGTGCCAGCTACATGCTTTTCGACAGCGACGCCGGCATTTTACGCCTGCACAGGGTAGCCTACGACATCAACGCGGTACAGGCGCGTTACCTGGCGGCCGCCGGTTTGCCGCTGCGGTTGAGCGCGCGGCTGGAACGCGGAGCCTGAGATGACCGGCTTCACGCCGAAGACGCCCTCCCTGATGCAGGATACCCGCAGGCTGCTGGCCGGGCTGGAACACCGGGCGAGCAAGGGGCTGGGGCAGCACTTTTTAATCGACGCCGGCGTGCTGGCAAAAATCTGCCGCGCCGCCTGCCTTTCCGCCGGCGATACGGTAATCGAGGTGGGCCCCGGCCTGGGAGTGTTGACCCGCGAACTGGTGTCCGGCGCCGGGCGGGTGATTGCGGTGGAACTCGACCGCCGCCTGGCGGAGGCGCTGCCCGGCACGCTGGGGAACGTTCCCAACCTCTGTGTCGTCCACGGCGATATCCTCAAGATGGACGTGGCGTCACTGCTGGCGGAAGGAGGGCAGTCCGCTCCACGCAGTTACAAGGTGGTGGCCAACCTTCCATATTACATAACGTCAGCGATACTGCGTTTTTTCCTGGAAGCGGTACCGCCGCCGGAAGTGATGGTGGTGATGGTGCAGCGCGAAGTGGCTAAAACAATCACCGCCAAACCCGGCCGGATGAGCCTGCTGGCGCTGAGCGTGCAAGTTTACGGCCGGCCTCAAATCGTAAGCCGCGTGCCGGCGGGTTGCTTTCACCCGGTACCCGCAGTGGATTCGGCAGTGCTCAAGGTGTGCCCGCACGAAGCGCCGCTGATAACCCCTGGTGAAAGGGAGTCGTTTTTCCGGCTGGCACGCGCCGGTTTTTGTGCCGCCCGCAAGCAGCTGCCGAACTCGCTGGCCCAGGGACTCGGCATGGATAAAGCGGCAGCCCGGAACCTGCTGGCGGAGGCCGGCATAGACCCGCGCCGCAGGGCCGAGACACTGTCCGTAGAGGAATGGCTGAAGCTGTGGCGGGGTTACGTGAGGATGGACGAATGAAGCTGACGCTGGCGTCCCCGGCCAAGCTCAACCTGAGCCTGGAAATCCTGGGAAGGCGCCCGGACGGCTACCATGAGGTGTTGAGCGTGATGCAGGCCGTCAGCCTGTGCGATTACCTGGAAATAGAACCCCATTCCTGCCTGGATGTCAGTTGCGGCCTGCCCGGCTGGCAGGCTGAAAAGAGCCTGGTGCGGCGCGCCGCCTGCCTGATGGCGGAGCGGGCGGGGGGCGGGGCGGGAGCCCGCATCCGCATAACCAAACATATTCCGCTTTCATCGGGCTTGGGCGGGGATTCCAGCAACGCGGCGGCGGCGCTTGACGGCTTGAACCGCCTGTGGGGGTGGGGATTATCTGGAATTCTCCTGGAGCAAATCGGGGCCTCCCTCGGAACCGACGTATCCTTCTTTCTCAGAGGGGGCACCGCGCTGGGGGCCGGGCGGGGGCAGGAACTCACTTCCCTGCCACCGCTGGGGGTGCTGCATGTGGTTATTTTCCACCCGGCTGTGGCCCGGCCTGAAAAGAAAACGGCAACCCTCTATAATATGCTCCAGGCCGGGGATTATTCCGATGGCAGCCGCACCCGGGAACTGGCCGGCCTGATAGCCAGGGGAGCGGCTATCGAAAGTGCCGGGCTGTACAATGCATTCGAAGGGGCTGCCCTGCGCGTTTTCAGCGGGCTGGCAGCCAGCCGGGAAGAGTTCAGGGCAGCGGGAGCGGGGGAAGTGCACCTGGCCGGTTCCGGCCCGGCGCTTTTTGCCGTCTTCGCTGACGCCGTGAACGCCGTGGATGTGTGCGCGCGCCTGAAATCGAGGGGGCTGAACGCCTGGGCGGCAGGTCCAGCCTTGAAAACTTGGAACGGGTGACGAAAAAAGAGTATGTTTGAATCCGTCTTCGCTATTCTGGCAGGCTACCTGCTGGGTTCCTTCCCGTCGGCATTCATCGCATCGCGCCTTTTCAAAAAGCGCGACATCCGGGAGCTGGGAGGCGGAAACATGGGCACCATCAACGCCATGCGCGAAATCGGCCTGGTGCCCGGGTTACTGGTGCTTTTCTTCGACGTTTTCAAGGGAGTGGCGACCGTGCTGCTGGCCGGGTGGCTGGGAGTGTACATCGGGGTCACTTTCGCCGCCGGGCTGGCTGCCGTCATCGGCCACAACTACCCGGCCTATCTAAGCTTCCGGGGGGGTAAGGGAGGAGCGGTGGCGATGGGCGTGCTGGCGGCGCTGGTCCCGCCTGGCGCGGCGGCTGTCGGTTTCGCCGTCATGCTGGCGGTAGTGCTGCTCACCAGCAATATGCGGCTGGCCCTCAGCGCTGGTTTTGCAGCGCTGCCGCTGCTTGCCTGGGCTTTCGGTGGGCCGGCCTCAGTGGCGCTCTATGCGCTGGCGTTGGCGCTGCTGCTGGGAATAAGGATGGTAATCAGGGAGCGCCATCTGCTGGCGGACAAAAACACACGTAAAAACCTCATCTTCGACCGCGATTTTACTCCCTGGCAGACCAAGCGGCGCAAAAAAGAAAATAATCAAATACGTTCACAGGAGAAGAAGGATGAGTAACACCCCGCAAAATTTGAAGGACGCCTTTGCCGGCGAAAGCCAGGCCAGCCGCAAATACCTTTATTTTGCCGAAAAGGCCGATCGCGAAGGACATGCGCAGGTGGCCCGGCTGTTCCGGGCGGCGTCCGAGGCCGAGACTGTGCACGCGCGTAACCACCTGACCGCCCTGATGGGCATCGGCCAAACCGCGGACAACCTGAAAGCGGCGGTGGCCGGCGAACATTATGAATTCACCCTGATGTACCCGCCCTTCATCGAGCAGGCGCAGGCGGAAGGTGCGGCCGAAGCCCGGCGCAGCTTCGACCTGGCCAACCGGGTGGAGGAAATCCATCACAGTCTCTACCAGCAGGCGCTGGCGGCTGTTTCGGAGGGGAAGTCTCTACCCGAGGGCGAGTATTTGGTCTGCCAGGTGTGCGGCTATACCGTGCTGGGCGAGGCCCCGGAAATCTGCCCCATCTGCGGCGCCCCGCACGTCAAGTTCAAGAAAGTGGCCTGAACTCGGCGTCAAGCCGTTCCGCCAGTCGCCGGCGGAGCACCTCCCCGATACACGGCCCGGGCGGGATTCCCATCTTGAGAAGGTCCCGGCCGCTGATGCCGGGACTGACGTGGCGCAGTTTGTTTAGATAGAACTCAATGTTGCGTGAAGCGGCGGAATCCGGCACGGCGACGGCGGCGGCGCGCAGCGCAGCCGGGTCCAACCCGTGAAGCAGGTCATAGACCTCACTCGGCCTGCGCCCGGGCTCCGAGAGTTCGCCGAGCCTGCTTTTCAGCCTGCGCAAGCTGTTCAAGACCGATGCGGCGGCCTTCGGCAGGTTCAGCTTTTGCTCAAGCGCGGCTGCGGCGCTGTCTTCCAGGCGATAAACCAGCAGGCCGAGATAGAGGCTTGCCGGCGGAGTTTCAGGTGCTTCACTTTGCCGGGCCAAGCGGTACCTTTCGGCCAGCCAATCGTCGGCTCGCAGGGCGGGATGGATGCCGGCCAGCGCGCCCAACTCCCCGGCCCGCGCCAGGATTTTCTCCGGGAACTCCTCGGCGAACACGCATTCCAGTTCGTAGCGCAGCCGCTCGCCGCTGATGGCGTCCAACCCGGCTATGTCGCGCACCAGCCAGCCCAGCGTCTGAGCTTCGATTAAAAAATCAAGGCGCTGTTGGTAGCGAATAGCGCGCCAGATGCGGGTGGGGTCGTCCTGAAAACCGCGCTCGTGAAGCACCCGCACCAGTTTCGCCTCCAGGTCCCGTCGGCCGCCGCAGGGGTCGCTGAGCGCGCCGAAATCATCCTGGTTGAGTGAAATTGCCATGGCGTTGATGGTGAAATCACGGCGCAGCAGGTCTGCCGGCAGGCTGCCCGGCCTGACCGAGGGCAGCGCCCCGGGCCGCTCGTAGCTCTCCCGGCGCGTCGAAGCGAAATCCAGGCTGTAACGGCCCCAGCGCATGGCGGCGGTGCCGAAAGCACGGTGGACGGTAAGAGGGGCGTTGCCCTCTGCAGCCAGAGTTTGCGCCAGCGCAACGGCGTCGCCCTCCACCGCCAGGTCTATGTCCAAGCCGGCGCGCTCCAGCAGCAGGTCGCGCACGGCTCCGCCGGCAAGGTAGAGCCGTTCACCGCGTCCGGCGGCCTCCGCCGCCGCTTTCAGCACAAATTGCAGCAGGTCGGGCGGCAGACGCCGCCGGACCGGTTCGGCCAGGTTGGTATCCATAACGACAAAATTATAACACACCGGCTTCCGCTGAAAACGGGACGCGCCCCGCCCCGGATGCTTCAGCCACTCTTCGTGGCTTCCAGCATGGACACAGCTAAAGCGGGGAGTCCGAGAAGGGCGCCAGCCCCTCTCGGAAATATTTCCCCCTCTCTTCTCAAGAGAGGGGCAGGGGTGAGTTCGTCATGAACCCTGCCGGGGTTGTTAAAGGCCGGGCCTTTAACCTATAATCCTTGCCATCACCATTGAAGGAGCACCATGGGAGTTATCGCTATCGTGGGCATGGCCGGAGCAGGCAAATCCGAGGCCGCCGCCGCGTTTGAAAAACAGGGGTTTACCCGCATCAGGTTCGGCGACACCACCGATACAGAACTGAAAAGGCAGGGCATGGAAGTAAATGAAGCCAACGAGCGCAAGATGCGCGAGGCGCTCAGGCAGCGCTACGGCATGGCCGCCTACGCGGTGCTCAACCTTTCACGCATAGACATGGCGCTTAAAACAGCCCCGGTGGTCATCGACGGCCTCTATTCGTGGGAGGAATACATATCCCTCAAGGATTATTTCAGCCAGCGTTTCCTGGTGGTGGCGGTGTGGGCTTCGCCCGAAGTGCGCTACGGGCGGCTGGCGGTGCGCGCGGTGCGCCCGCTGACGGAAGCCGAAGCCTTCAGTCGTGACAACGCCGAAATAATCAAACTCAACAAGGGCGGCCCCATCGCCATGGCGGATTACACCATCATCAACGAAGGTTCTTTGAAAGACCTGGAGAGAAATTGCCGCAAGCTGGCCTCCGGATTGAAAAAAAGCCATGAGCCGGCCTGACGCGGACCAGTATTTTCTGAAAATTGCGGCGGTGGTGGCCGAACGCTCCACCTGCCTGCGCCATCACGTGGGCGCGGTGGCGGTGAGGGACAAGCATATCCTGTCCACCGGTTACAACGGCGCTCCTTCGGGCGTGCCGGACTGCCTGAGCCTGGGATGCCTGCGCAACCAGCTCAACATCCCTTCAGGCACGCGCCACGAAACCTGCCGCGCTGTCCATGCCGAGCAGAACGCCATCATCCAGGCCGCTCTGCACGGGGTCAGCCTGGAGGGGGCCACCATCTACTGCACGCACACGCCCTGCATACTGTGCGCCAAGATGCTGACCAATGCCCGCATCGCGCGTTATGTGAGCTTCGGCAAATATGCCGATGATGCCTTCGTGGAGTTGTTCCAGACTGCCGGTATCCGGTATGAACGGTTGCCCTGCCCGGCAGTGGAAATAGGGTTCCTGGAGTAGGGCTGAAACCGCCTCAGCTCATCAGCTTCAGGCGCGCCAGCGACCACACCGCATCCAGCAGCACCGGGCGCTCCGGAGCGATGCTGCGGAACCAGGCCTGCCAGGCGGAGTACTGCCCGCAATCGAAAGCGAGCAGGCGGCGCAGGCTGTTCTCGTTGACGTCTTTCATATGGAACGATGGTTCCGGAAAGCGGTCGCCCCCAGTGATGGTCGGAGCCACGTAATGCAGGTAGTCGTCGCGAAAAAACGACTGCAGGTACAGGATGACAACCCCGTCCAGCGTCACGTGTAAAAAAGGGGACAGGCGGCAGGATTCGTCAGCCGGCAATATCTGGCTGCTTTCCACGTATTCTTTGAGGAAAACATTGACTGCCTGCTGGGCTTCACCGTAGCTGACGCTGCCCCCGCTGCGGGATTTGACCTGCTGGAGGAACGACTGCACGAAGCGGTGGTGACAGGCATCGAACTCTTCCAGCGAGGAGACCGGCCTGAACTCCTGCGAATACTGCCAGGCCAGCTCCTGCAATTTGGGCAGGAAGTTGCGCTCCATCAAGCGCGACAGCCTGGACAGCAGAATCGGCCCGGCCTCGAACCCGCGCCGTTTTTCTTCATTCTCGCGCTCGCGGCAGCAGCGGATGAGGTTTTCGTAATCGCACATCATATTTTTTCTGAAATGGGGGGGCATGGCGGCAGTATCAATTCGGATACGGCACGGGCGAACCCTTCCGGCCCTACCCCTTTGACCTTCAGTACCCGGCCGGCATTGATTTTATTCCAGTGGCGCCGCCCGTTCTGAACCAGCATCGGGTAGTCAACCCTTTCCAGCATGGGGGCGTCGTTTTCGGTATCTCCGAGCCCGAAGGTCTCAATCTGGCCGTAATTCAGTTTGAAGAGCTCATTCAGAATCTGTACCGCCTTGCCCTTGTCGGCTCCCTGGTTGGCCTCGAAGAAACGGCCGCCGAAGACTACGTGCAGGCCCTGTTTGCGGATGAAGTCCAGCATCACCTCGATTTCCCGCCGGGTGCCGGGCAGGATGATGGTCTCGCTGTACTCCCTCTCCTTGGCCAGCTGGGCCATCTTGAGGCTGAGGTCGGTATGGCGCGCCACCTCTTCAACCGTCATGTCCCCGAAAGACAGAATTTCCTTCCCTGCCTCCTCCGCCGCCAGTTTTAGCCGCTGCCGGATTTCAGCATATGGCACGCCCAGTTCAATCAGATAGTAATCGCCGCTGACGCGGTCATAGGTGAAGGGGAAACGGAAATAGTCCTTGGGAATCAATATCGCCCCGCCGTTTTCGACGATGAAGGGGTCACACACTTCCAGTTCCTGCCGGTAAACGAGTTGCTCGCTGCGTGTTTTGGCGGAGCAGAACACGGTTGGGATTTTCCGGGACTGCAGGCTGCGCAGGGCTTCCAGCGCAGCGGTGTAGGAATAGCTCACCGGGTGTAACAGCGTCCCGTCCAGGTCGGTGTAGACGATTTTACGGATTGTGCTCGAGGGAGCGCGGGGCGCCAGGCGGCCTTCCATTACCCAGTCGTCCGGAACCGCTATTTTGGCCAGGTGCCGGTCAAGGGCGCTCATCAGGGTTGTCAAATCCGCCTGGGCGGGCGGGGGGATCAGGCGTTGAACCGGCACCTGCTCTTCCTCTCCTTCTCCCAGGCAGGACATAGTCCTGAGTTGGTCCATAATCATCTTGCGGGTTGAAGGCTCGCAGGCCGCGCTGTGATAAATTACCGACAGGCTGGGCAGCAGCATGTCCTGGAGCAGGTGTTCGGAGTCTCCCCGGTCTTCGTGGAGGTGGGGGTTGACGGTTTCGGTCTGAATTATGTCAACGCCCTTCTCGGTGGCTGTTTTATCGCATATGGGCAGGATGCCGCCGAATTGTTCGAACACCGAGACCAGTTCCTGGGTTTCGACGCCGTAACCGGTGGCATATGTCAGCCGCATGGCCAATTCCATGCTCATGGCATGCTCCCCGGCGTTGGCTGTTTTGATGATTTCAGTTTCGAAGCGGCCCTTGGTGGACAGGAAATGGTTGATATGGCGGTTGGTAACCTCGGAAACCCGCCCCCATTTTTTGAAATAGATATCGGTGGTGATTTTGGGCTTGTAGCGCCACAGGATGCGCACCATCGAGAAGGGCGACTGGGCCAGGGTAAACCCCAGCGCGTAGTGCTTGGCGTATTCCCAGACAGCCCCCGGAATGAAGTTGTCGGTGTCGATCCCACCGACGTATTCCTTTTCGAGCAGTTTAGCCAGCAGGATGCCGGTAATCATGCCCTCGCTTTTTCCGCTGCGGATAAACCCCTGGTCGTCGAGCAGTTCGGCGTAACCCGCCTGTTCGATGGCCTGAGCCATGAAGGGGTCTTTCTGGTGGACGATGAGTGCCCGGCGCTGGGTGGCCTGGCAGAAGCGGGTAAGTATGTCCTGCTCTATCTTGAAGGTGTCTATCTCTTCGCGCTGGCTGTTGGAAACCACGATGATGGTGCAGTCATGGGGGATGCCGCTCAGCACCCCCTCGAACAGCTTCAGGTCTTCGTTCATGGTGGGCAGCACGATAGCCATCTTGCGCTCGACGGCTTCAATGGCTTCGCGCTCGATGCGCTGCGTTTCCGTGCTTTCCCTGGCGCCGGGCATGGGCTTGGTGCCGGAATCCAGTTCCACCACGCGGCGCACGCCCTGGATGCGGACCGAACCCAGATGTTCAAATGCTCTCATTGCTTCTATGCGCAAGGTTTTGCCTCCTTGTGTGGGAACGGCTGGTGAAGATTCCCGGGGTTCCCAGTCCATAAAAGTCGGCGCAACGCACCGGCGTAAAGCCATGGATTTGTGCGGCGCTTAACAATCACTCGCGGCAGCGGACGCCGCTCACTCCACAATTTAACACACCTCCGGGTCTATGTAAACCCCGGCAAATAGAGAAGCCGCGCCCGTAACCGGGGTGCGGCTTCTCGGGGCACTACGGCCGGAGTGGATTTACTGGAAAGTGAACTGGTAATCCGGGCGGCTGTAACCGAAAGAATCATCGGTGATGGTAAAGGTGCAGTGGCTGATGAGGATATACCCCAGCACCGGGCCAGCGAATACTCCTTCCACATCCACGGTGTAACCCACCTTGAGCGGCATCATCAGTTCGAGATAATCGGTGCGGAAGCGGAATCCCTGGTTGGAGATGAATTGTTCAGGGCTTGGAGGTTTGTACACTTCGCTCATATCCTCGATTTTGACATTGCGCACCAACAGCAGCTTGCCGGAATACCTGGCGGCTGTCCCCGCCGGGTCGGAAGCGTATTCGCCGGCCAGGTCCGCCATTTCGATTTCGACGGCTTGCGGCTGGACCGGAGTGGTGGCGGTTGGGATGGTGGTGGTGGCGGCGGGAGTGGCTACCTCCAGTTGCGTCTGGCTGGTACCGGCAGGCGCGCACGCAGCCAGCGCCATGAGTAACAGAGCGGCCGAAAAGCCTGCTCCCATAATCCTGTGTGTTTTCATTCATCGCTCCTCTTAAGGCATACGTTTATCAGATACCTGTATCGTAAGGCGCCCGGCGGCGCCCGGCAGTGATAAAAGTCACCGGGGCAGGGGCGGCGGCTTGCGCCTTATATACCGGTGCCGGGGGTGGTATAATCCGCTAAAAATCCGGGAGGCAAAATGACCATCAATACTGCCCGCCGCACCATGAACATCTGGATTGCCGTTACTCTGCTTTCTGTCTTCGGCATTTTCGCGCCGTCAATCTTCGGCCTGGACGGCATGGACGGCGGCTTTGCCATCTCCTTCGCCTGCCTGTTGCTGGCCATTACCGCTTTCATCGTCATCTTCATGTACCGCGGGCGGGCCAGAGCGGTGGACAAGATGCTCGAAGGCTCGAACATACTGGTGCGCTGGAAATACAGCGAGGGCGAATGGGCGGAATACACCGAGAACTCCTATCAGGCCGAAAAGTCCGGCAAATGGGGGTTGTATCTGTTCGTGATGGCCATTGCCGCCGTGGTGTGTTTCTTTTTCTGGATATTCGTAGAGGATTCCGGGTTAATCATGGTGGGGGTGATGGGCGGCCTGGCCGTGATTCTGGCGCTGACCATCCTCATCACCACCAATTACGACCGCTGGCAGAACCGCAGACACCTGGGGGAAGCCATCATCAGCCGAGACGGCGTTTATATCAACCGCTTGCTGCACCTCTGGCGCGGATGGGGGGCCAGGCTGGACGGGGCTGAATACAACCGGCGCGAGCGCATGCTGGAATTCACTTACTCCGCCCCCTCGCGAACGGGGCGCAACTACGCCACTGCGCGCGTGCCCGTACCCACCGGGGCGGAAGCCAGAGCGGAAGAAATCCTGGCGTCGTTCACCGGCGGCAGGGAACGGGAGTAGTTCACGAAAAAAGCGTGCGGATGCGGTTTTCCAGAGCGGCGGCTGCCGGGTTGAACCTGGAACGCGGGCGGGGGGAGGCGACTTCCAGTATGCCCCTGATGGAAGCAGGCCGCCCCGAGAGCACGATTACCCGGTCAGCCAGATAGACCGCTTCCTGGGGGTCGTGCGTAACCCACACCATGCTTTTGCCGGTGCGCGCCCGGATGGAGATGATTTCATCCTGGAGTTCCTCGCGCGTGCGCACATCCAGCCCGGTGAGGGGTTCATCCAGTAAAAGAACATCTGGATTGGTAACCAGGGCGCGGGCCAGCGCCACCCTCTGGCGCATACCGCCGGAAAGCTGGTGCGGGAACGCCCCGGTGAAGTCAGGCAGCGATACAATGCTCAGGGCGTCCGATATGGCGGCTTGCTCTTTCGCTCCCAGCTCCTCCCCGCGCAGTTCGAAGGGCAAACCGACATTGCCGGCGGCGGTGCGCCAGGGAAGCAGCCTGGGTTCCTGAAAGACCATGCCGATATGCTGCCGGTGCTGGCGTTGAGTGCCGACCTCATGCCCCATCAGCCGGACGCTTTCCTGCCTGGAGGGGAGCAGGCCGGCCACGATGCGCAGCAGGGTGGTTTTACCACAGCCGGAAGGGCCCAGTATACATACGATTTCCCCCTGGTAGATGCTGAAGGTTATGTCCTCCAGCACCTTGAGGCGGTCGAAACTGTGCTCTAGGCGTTCAACCTTCAGGATTTCTGTTCGGTTGGTTTCCACTGGCGTATATACTTCCTGTCGATATAATTGAAAAGACCGTAATCCGTCATGAGCAGGATGAGCGCGAAGGCCAGCGTCCAGCCGAAAACCTGCGTGATACGGTAGCTTTCGAAGGCGATGGTGAGCATGTACCCCATGCCCGAAGCCGCGCCGAAAACTTCACCCAGAATCACCACTTTCCATGCGACCATGGCTGAACTCCTGACAGCGGCGAAGAGGTAGGGATAGAGCATGGGCAGAATCACCCTGCCGAGTATGCGGGCGCGCCGGCTGGTATACATGGAGGCCATTTCTATCAGGTTGTTATCCAACTCCTTCATGCCCTCCCAGATATTGATGATGAAGAAGGGAGCGACGGCCACGGCCACCGCCAGGATGGGGGTGGCATCCGACAGCCCGAACCACAACACGAAAACCAGCGCCCAGCAGATGGTGGGGACCGATTGCAGAAGCGGATAAATCACCGTTCGCACAGCCGTGCGCAGCAGGTTGGAGTAGCGCGTGGCGATACCTAAAAGCGCGCCTAAAGACGAACCCAGCGCCATGCCCATCACCACGCGGTAGGTGGTGATGCCGATGTGTTCCCAGTTGCGCGCCGAAAAGACGATGTCCATGAAAGCGAGCAGCGTCTGCCACGGGGTGGGGAAAAGCACGGATTCGGACAGCGCAGCCACCGCCCACCACAGCAGCCAGAAAATGGCGGTGACCAGCGCAGTCAGCAGTGCTTTTTTTACCATTTTTCGAACATAGCGCTTGCCTGCGGCAGGTTGCCTATGATTCCGCGGTCTTTGACGAAGCCGAAGATGGACATCACGCTGGTTTCCAGTTTGCCTTCCACCGCATCGAAAGTCACCCGGTAGTGCAGCCGGTAGGCATTCTGATAAAACTCGGCGCTGCCGCCGAATTCGGCCACGTACTTTTGCGACAGCTCAACCAGCCGCTCCTCTCCGTATTGCTGGCTTTCCTTGAGCAACTCATATATGGCTTTGGCTGTCTGGCGATTGTTTTCGAGGTACCCGGCCTGTACGGCCAGGAACGACGCCGGGTTATAGGTGCCGTACTTCTGCTCGAAAGCCTGGTCCACGTTCCACAGCACCTTGAAATCGGTGCTGTAGAAAGTTTGCACCGAAGGGTCGCCCAGCAGCAGGGCGGCGTCAATATCGCCCTTGCGCAGGAATTCGATGAGCTGCGGCGGGGCGCCGTCAATCATGGTGAGCTGGCTTTCATCGATGCCGTACTGGCTTTTGAGCATGCCCAGGAAGGTGCTGGCAGTGCCGCTCTGAAGGCCGGGCACGCCCACCCGCTTTCCCGCCAGGTCGGCGGGCGAACTGAGAGAACCGCCCTGGCGGATATAAACCACGGCCACGCCGCTGGTGGCCTCCAGCCCGGTATGCGCCAGATAGACACCCATCGTTTTGAGCGCCACTGCGCTTCTCTCGGTGGCCACCGCGAAAGCGGCGGTGTTCATGGCGCCGATGACATAATTGCCGGCCAGCATCTGGTCGTCGAATTTGAGCGACTGGTCTACGGTCACATTCACCTTGTCCGAGGTGACCTCGCCGCTGGTGATGCCGTAAGTGCACAGCCAGCTCCCGAAATAGGGCGCCATGACGATGCTCACCGTCGGTGTTTCGGTGGGTGCGGTGCGGCAGCCGGCAACTGACGGAAGCACCAGCAGGCAGCCGAGCAGAAGGCAAAGCACGAGGGTCCACTTTTTATGAGTCAATTTTCCCTCCATCGTGTTATGCGCTATTTGTTAACCCGTCCATCAAAAAAGTGAGGCTCAGAGTAAGGGGAGAAAGCATCAATCCCAGAAAGCCTTGGCGGCAGGCAAGTTCCAACCCCTGGCGGGTGCGCCAGCGGCCGTTGAGCATGGGTACCAGGCTCCAGCCCAGGTACAGCGCCGGCCCCAGGTTGAGGGCAGCCCAGGGCGAGCGCGTGATGAGGAAGGTGGGGATGAAAAGCAGGATGGCGGCTGCCATCAGTACGATGTAAACGCGGCTCATGCGTTCCCGCCCGAAGATGACGGCCAGCGTGCGCTTGCCGGCGGCGGCGTCGGCTTCGGCATCCGGAAAAGCGCGCAGCAGCTTGATGGCCGGCACGGCGGCGAACTGGGTTGAAGCCACCGCTACCGGCAGCCAGCTCAGGCCGGCCTGTGTGTAATAGATGGTGATGATGAGCAGCCCGTAGCCCGCCATCATGAATATTTCCCCCAGGCCGCGGTAGGCGGCCTGGATAGGCGGCGCGGTATAGAACCAGCCAATCAGCATTCCCGCCGCGCCCAGCGGGATGGTGAGCGGCCCGGTATTGAAATGAAACTGCAGCAGCAATCCGAGCGGCGCCGCCAGCAAGAAGAACAGCAGCGAAGCTAAAAGCGCGTGCCTGAGCGGGATGAGCCCTTCTACCAGCACCCGCGTGCCTCCGGTGCTGGTCAAGCCCTGCCTGCGGCCTCCCAGCCGCCCCAGATTGATGCGGTCGGTTTCATAATCGAAATATTCATTGGAGATGAAGGCGCCGTTGGCGATAAAAAAAACAGAAATGAGCGTGATAAGGAAAACCGGCCAGGAGAAAATGCCGGTAGCCCACCATGCCAGCACGCCGCCCAGCGCAATGCGGAAGACGACGGCGATATGTTTAGGCAGTTCCTGGATTTCTATCCATGCCCTAAGATTGGATTTGAACGGTGACATGTTCATTTTCTGATTCGGCCGGGCCGGCAATTTCCCGGGCCGGCTAAACGGCGCCCCATTTTTCACCTGTGCCGGAACGCAACATAACTCAGGGCAATATATGATAGCAGAGAGCCTGCCTTTTTGTCATGAGCCCCGGGGGCCTACATCGAGTCAAACCCCGCATTGCCGGGTCTGCCTCTCTGTATGCGCCGGGGTGGTAAAAAGGGTAAAATGCAAGCGGCGGCAATTCGGCTGCCGGAGTGCCGGGGAGGGGTTTCCGATGAAGATGGCGCAGCAGGAACTGGACGAAGCGCGCAGGCTGGAGCGGGTGTTCATTTTTCACCGGTGGCTCTACGTTCCGGCTGTTCTGCTCACCGCTTGGCTGTATGGCTGGCTCAGCCAGCCGCTGGTGATGCTGGCGTCCGGCGGGCTGGCGGCTGCCAATATGGCAGCCCATCTGATAAACGGCAGGCTGGGCACCCTGCGCGCCCAGGCGGCGCTGGGCGCCTGCCTCTTCGCGGTAGACAGCCTGGCAGCCTGGGCGTTGATAATCCTGGGCATGTCTAACGGCCAGGGCGCAGTCTATGTTGTATTCGCCCTGATTATCGTCGAGGCCGCCACGCGTTACAGCCTGTGGGGTAGCCTGGCCACGGACATCGTTTTCGCGCTGGGTTTGTACCTGCTCTGGTTTGCGGGGCCGCGGAACCCGGGTGAAAACTTTACGGCGGCGAACTATCTGGTGGCGGTGGGAGTGCTGTCGTTTGTGTCCCTGATGGTGGGCATGGTCGCTCGCGAATGGCGCAAACAGCGTCGCTTTGCCGAGCAACTGGCGGCGGACAAGGCTTCATTGCTGGAAAGGCGGCGCATCTCCAACGAACTGCATGACAGCGTTCTCAAGAGCCTGCAGGGACTGGCGCTCGAGGCGCATGCCCTTGAGCGCGACAGCGCCAGCGGCGCCGCACGGTCGGCGGGAGAAAGGGCCGGCTATATCGAGGATGTCTGCGCGCAGCTCAGCCAGGAGATAAGGGGTGTCATTTTAGGACTGCGCGATGAGGGGGCGGGTGAGGATTTAGTCCGGCGCATTACCGGCCTCCTCAAGGCGTGGAGCGAAAAAACCGGCATCGCCGCCGGGTTCACTCATGGCGGAGATGTGCCGCCGCTGCCGCCCAGGATGGCGCATGACCTGCTGAGGGTTATCGAGGAAGGGCTGGCTAACATCGCCCGTCATGCCGGAGCGTCGCGGGCCGAGGTTTTCCTGGAAGTCAGCGAAAACCATCTCCGGCTGATGATTCGGGATGACGGCTGTGGTTTCGCGGCGGATGCGGGGGAGATTTATGCGTTCGTGCGCCAGGGCAAGCTGGGGCTGGTTTCCATGAAAGAGCGGGTGGAGCTGGCAGGGGGGCGTTTTACCATCGAAAGCGGGCCGGGGGGGACGGTGTTGACCGCTGGTATTCCCCTGGCCGGTGGGGGTCCTGCGGAGACTGATAAATGAACATTACCAGGGTGTTCATCGTCGACGATAATTTTATCGCCCGCCGCGGGTTACGCAGCACGCTGGAAACGGAAGCGGGCATAAACGTGGTGGGCGAGGCTTCGACAGGGGTAGAAGCCATCGGCAGCCTGCCCGTTTCAGATGTGGATGTGGTCCTTATGGATATCCGTATGCCTGAATTGGGAGGCATAAATACCGCTGCCGAGTTGCTCAGGCAGGCGCCCGATTTGAAAATCCTGATGCTGACGGTGGTAGACGACCCGTTTACGCTGGCCGGCGCGCTGGCGGCAGGGGCCGCGGGTTACCTGGTTTACGGCCATTTTTCCCCGGAGCAACTGGCGGAAGCGGTTTTCCGGGTGGCCGCAGGGGAAACGGTATGCCTTCCGCCTCTGACGGACCTTTTCCCGGTAGAGGGGGGAGAAGCGGCGGAGGCGGGAATTGGGGCACGGATTTCCGCCCTCACGCCGCGCGAGCTCGAAGTTCTGAAGCTGATAGCCGCCGGCAGGGAAAACCGGGAGATTGCTCAAGCCCTGGGCATCGAAGAGAAAACGGTCAAGAATCACATCAACAGCATATATTCCAAACTGGGGATTTCCAACCGGCAACAGGCGCTGCTGTGTATGCTGGATGCACGTTTTAGAAGTTGATGAACCCGTCCAGCACGAAGGTGACTATCAAAGTCAGCGGCGTTAACAGCAGCCCCTGAAATCCCGTGCGGCAGGCGGCCTCCAGTTGCTGGCGGTTGTGCCAGCGGCCTCTCAGCATGGGCACCATGCTCTGCGCCAGGAAGACAGCCGGGATGACGTTGATAAGAGCGAAGGGGGAGCGCGTCACCACCGCAGCGGGGATGAAGGCTAGAATCGCCGCCCCAGTCAGGATGGCATAAAGGCGGCTGGCGCGCGCTTGCCCTATAATAACCACCAGCGTCCTTTTGCCGGCCTGGGCGTCGGCGCGCGAATCGGGGAAATTGCGCAGTATTTTGAGCGCCGGTACGCTGAGTATGCGCGGCAGGCAGATGAGCAGCGGAAACCAGCTCGCGCCGGCCTGGATATAGTATGCCGTGAAAACCAGGGCGGCGTAACCCAGCATCATGAAGAGTTCCCCCATGCCCCGGTAGGAAGCCTTGACCGGCGGGTTGGAGTATCCGTAGGTAAAGAACAGCCCCGCCACCCCCAGCGGAATGGTCCACGCCCCGGTATTGAAGCCGAACTGGATGACCAGCCCCAGCGGCACGGTCAGCGCGAAAAATGCCATGCCCGCTATCAGTACATGGCGGCGTTTCAGCCGCCCCTGCACCAGCACCCGCGTGCCGCCGGTGGTGTCCAGTCCCATGCCGCGCTTCTCGCCGCCGATGCGCTCGCGGTTCAGCCGGTCGCTTTCATAGTCCTGGTATTCGTTGGTAAGATAGATGCCGTTGGCCATGAAAAATACCGCCAGCAGGCCGGCGATGAATACGCCCCAATGGAACTGGCCGGCGTGGTACCAGGCCAGCACCGAACCCAGCACGAACGAAAAGACATCGTTGGAATGGCGGGGGAATTTTTGCACCTCAATCCAGGCCTTTAAACTGTTCGTGGACATGGCTCCTTTTCTTTCTGTGCGATATGGGCAGGCGCGTATTCCAGGGTCAAGCCCGCACGGCTGTCAACCGCTGCTCGCGCAGGCCGGCCAGCAAAGCGGACGAGTGTTTATTTTTTGCCGAAGAGCGCATTCCAGGCGGCTGAAAAATAGCGCAGGCGTATCAGCCCTACCGGGATTTCGAGTTCCAGCCGCTCTGCCGCCTGGAATCCGTTGACGCTGTCCATCTCCGGTTTCAGCCGGGCGATGCCGGCGCTGTCCTCGTTTTTCATCAGCGTGTCGATTTTCTCCTCCAGCACCCTGGCGCGCCGGATGCGCTCCAGTTGCTCGTCGGCCGCTTTCTGGGGAATCTGCCCGTACCTGGCCTTAAGCGCCGTCAGGCGGGCAATGGCTTCGTAAGTGACTTCGGTAATTTCATCGCGGCTGAGCCACTGGGTCTCGTAATTGATGCTGTATTTCCAGCTGGGCAGGGTCAACGCCCGGCGGTGCTCCTCCAGCGTTTTAAAGCGCAGGCGGAAACCGTAACGTTCCGGGTATTCGAAGGCCAGCGAGCCGGGCGCCATGAAAGGCGCCTGGTGCCCCATGAACAGGAAGAGGCGTTTATCTGCCTTGAATTTTTGCAGCAGGTGTTCGCAGTAGTCCACCGTGTCCAGCACCGATTGCCTGTCCTGTTTTTGCAACCCTATCATGAAGAATATTTCCAGCCGGCTGGCTCCCGCCTCTAGGGCGGCGCCAATCATCTTTTCCATGTCTTCATTCGAGAAATCCCGTCCCAGCGAAAGGCGGCGCACCTCCGGGTCGTGCGACTCCGGCGACATGTCCAGCGAAAAACCGGGTGCCGCTTCGGCCATGCCAGCGATAAACTGCGGGGACATGGGGTTGAAGGCCTCGAACATCAGCGTGTTTTTTACCCGCCTGGCCTTGATGAGCGACAGCAGCCGCTCGGCGCGCTCCATTCCGCCTTCGCGGATGTCGCCCACAATCAGAATCGGCCCGCGGCTGATGCGGCTGATGTTGAGCACATCCTTGAAGATGTCCTCCGGGCTGCGCCGGGCTACCTCGGTACGGTTGGCAAAACCGCTCATGGCGTCGCGCGCCCCCGCGCAGAAAATACAGTTATAGACGCAGCCGCGGCAGGTGAAGACGGCCGTCACCGGGTATTTCAGCCAGCCCTTGAAAGGAACCACGCTGGCCAAGTCGCGGTAACGTAGCACCTGCCTTACCATCAGGCCGTAATGGTTACCCATCACATGGCTGATATCGGTTGGGACATAGCTGAAGGGGTTTTCATGCACGGCGCCGGCGCCGTCTTTCCAAACCAGGTTGGGAACCGCGCTAAAATCACCCTCTTTGAAGGCCCGCATGAACCTGAGCAGGGGCTCCTCGGTGGAATCGCCGCGCATGACGAAATCAACTTCGGGATATTGGATGAGTTCCCTGTAGAAACGCGAAGCGGAGAAACCGCCGAAGATTATTTTGGAATGCGGATGGTGTTTTCTGACCAGTCCGGCAATTTCTATCGAGCCATGGGCGTGCACCATCCAGTGCAGGTCTATGCCGAAGATGGGTGCTTCGAGCTTGCGGATGAACTCCCCGGCATCGAAACGCGCGTCTCGCAGCATGCGCCAGGCCAGGTTGACGATGCGCACCCTGAAACCGGCTCTTTCCAGGTATTCGGCGATGCTGGAAAGCCCCACCGGATACATTTCGAATACCGGCGTGGAAAGCACCAGGTCGGATACCGGGCCGTAGAGCTGGGGAATGCGGCGGAAATCATATACATGCGGGGCATGCAGCAGAATTATGTCCGGGTTAGCCATAAGGCAGCCTTTCAGGGGGATTTTTACCTGTACCAAACCATTGAAACAGTAGTTGAATTATAATCTCAAGACGGGATTATTAGCAAAACCGGGCTTTCCGGCGTATTATAATTGCTATGCGGGCAGACGGCCGCGAACCGCCGGCTCCCGCTCGAATCTGTTTTTCGACTGCCAGAAGGAGCGAAACATGAAGTTTGAAACCCGGGCCATGCACTCCGGCCGCCGTCCGGACAAAGCCTACGGCGCGGTTTCCAGCCCCATTTATCAGACCTCGACCTTCGTCTGGGACGACGTGGACAAAACGCGCGGCTACGACTATTCGCGCTCGGCCAATCCCACGCGGCAGGTGCTGGAGGAGACACTGGCGGCGCTGGAGAGCGGGCGGGCTGCTTTCGCCTGCGCCAGCGGCATGGCCGCCGAGATCACCGTCATGCATCTTTTAAGCGCGGGCGACCACGTCATCGCCACGCATGACCTTTACGGCGGCACCTACCGGCTGCTGGCTGAAATCATGCCGCGCTTCGGTATCGAAACTACTTTTGTACGCATGGACAACCCGGCTGACATCGAAGCCTCCCTGCGCTCCAATACGCGTATGGTGTGGCTGGAAACCCCCTCAAATCCGCTGCTTGGCATTACCGACCTGGCCATGGTGACCGGTTTCGCCCGGCAGCATGAACTGCTTACCGTGATGGACAACACCTTCGCCACCCCCTATCTCCAGCGGCCGTTCGAATACGGCGTGGATATCGTGGTGCATTCTACCACCAAGTATCTCAACGGGCACTGCGACGTGGTCGGCGGTGCCATCGTCACCCGCGATGAAGAAATGACGCGCCGCATAGCCTTTCTGCACAATGCCCTGGGGTCTATCGCCGGGCCCTTCGACTGCTGGCTGGTGTTGCGCGGCATCGAGACGCTGGCGGTGCGCATGCGCCAGCATGTCGCCAATGCCCAGGCGGTGGCCGAGTACCTGGAAAAACACTGCGCGGTGGAGAGGGTGTATTATCCCGGCCTGGAATCGCACCCCGGGCACGCCCTGGCCGGGCGGCAGATGAGGGGCTTCGGCGGCATGGTCTCCTTCGAGCTCAAAGGCGGGGTGGCGGCGGTGAATTCCTTCCTGCGGGGCATCAAGCTCATCTACCTGGCGGAATCGCTGGGAGGCACGCATTCGCTGGCCGAATACCCGGCCAGCATGAGCCATGCCACCATGACGCCCGAATACCGCCGCAGCGCGGGCATCAAGGATAATCTGGTGCGGCTCTCGGTGGGGTTGGAAAACATCGAAGATTTATGGGCGGACCTGGAGCAGGCGCTCACTGCCTGAGATTAGAAGCACGGTGGGCTATGCCCTGTCCACTATTATAGAGAACAGGAGTGTGTCGCTCCTGTTCTCTGCGTTAATGCCGGCTTACTAGCAGTATCTAACGGCTGAAGCTTTCCAAGTGGTCCAAATACCCGTTGAGGCTGGTATAGGCCAGCATGCCGGCGGCAATCACCAGTAAAACGATTCCCACCCACTGCGCCAGTCGCCCCAAACCAGGGTTTCGATTGGCGAAAAACGTAGCGGGCAGTGCGAAAATCCCGGGCAGGCCGGCAAATATGAGTGCCAGTCCGGTCGGCACAGGGTTCTCCCCTAACCCCAAGTCAATAATACGGTAAGCGATAACCAGTACCACCAGGCCGGCCATGGCCCCGTAAACACCGAGCGGAGTGAAACTCCAGGATTTGTGTATGGACCAGGCTGCCCCCAGCAAGAGTGCCCCTATCATGATTGAGGGTTCGCCGAAGGCTATATTCCAAGCACCGGGCATAGGCCAGGTAAATGTCATGTGTAACCCGGTAACCAGTGATACAAAGCCGGTGATGGTGAAGGCGGGGATGAAATATTTATTATTTGTCGCATAGATACCGCGGTATATGAATACGGCGAGTAAAAAGAGGGCTACGGCGATATTGGCGTTCATCAGGGTCAGATAAACGATAGGCATTAGTCACTCTCCTTTTCTTTGCTTAACCAACCAGGTGCAATCCCTTGAATTTACTTTCGCAGTTCCACCTCCTTCTGTTATCAGTTCAGTATCGGCTAAAGCGCAGCGCTCTCACTGCCTGAGCATGAAATAAAGCGCCAGGTTCGCTCCCGGCACGACGGCTTCACCCACCAGTTTGAAGCCGAAGCGCCCGTACATGGCGACGTTTTTAAGATTCTGCGTTTCAAGGTAGCAGGGCAGTTTAATCCGGTCAAGTTCCCCGGCCAGCGCCCTGAGCAGGCGGCCGGCGTAACCGCGCCCCTGGCTCTGAGGCCGGACCGCCAGTAAAGCCAGGTAAACATGGTGCTTCGGTGCGTAGCGTTTTTTAAACTTTTCAACCTGGCGGTTGAGCCGGAATTCCCTGACGACATAGGTCAGGCCGCATCGGAACGGCAGCCAGGGTCTGGCCCGCAGCCACGTCCAGAACGGTTCCTTGCTCAGCGAGTCCTGCCAGACGGCCACCCCCTCGCAGGCCGGTGAAGTGGCGAAAATCTCCGCCCCGCCGAGCAGCGACTGGCGCAGGTAATACTCACAGCCGTAACGCAGGCCGGCTCTTTTTTTAACATCGGGGATGGAATAGGCCGTATAGCCATCGTCCATAAAAGCCTCAGCACAAGTGATGGATGCTTCCGCAAGCATGCCCGGGCTGACGGGAATCAACTCATCCATATATGGTTGTCGGGTCAACCTTTCATCCCCGGAGCCTCAGGGTTTTATCACCAGAACCGGCAGTTTCGACTCGCGCAGCACATAGTCAGCCACGCTGCCGAATACCGCCCGTCCCAGCCCGCCGCGCCCGTGGGTGGCGATGGCAATCAGGTCGATTCGTTTGTTTTCCGCGTAGGCAACGATGGTTTTCCCGGCCGCGCCCGGCGCGGTGGCCGTTTCCACCTTCAGATTCTTGGCCCGCAGCGGAGCGGCCAGTCTTTCAAGGTAATTTACCGCTTCTTTCTCTTCCCTTTGCGCTTGTTTCATTAACGTTTCAGTGCCCACCGGCACAGGAGGAGACCCCGGTATTCCAGGGCTCAGAAAAGTGGGTTCGGCAGTGGCCTGAAACAGGATGATGCGGGCGGAGGAATGCACCGCTTCCTCTGCAACATGGGGTATCACTTTTTCCGCCAGTTCGGACCCGTCCAGACAGACCATAATCCTGTGATACATCGCCAGTCTCCTTCGGTGTGATTTGGCTCATACTAACACATCCGTATCATGCCACGAAAGCGGGCAGATAACAATATGGGAATCTCCCGGGAGGCTCCCATATTTGCAATGCCTGGCGTTCCCGGCTTTTCAGGCTGGTCTGACCAGCCTCCAGACGGCCGGTTTGCCGCACGACCTGACCGGAGGAAAAGTCTCTCCCACCGCCAGCGGTATCTCCATTTCGGCGCCGGATGGCTGGCAATCCAACGCGCAGGACTTGGCATCCAGGTGGGTGATATATTCATAAATGCCGGACTGTTCCGCCTTTTCGCCGGTGTGGAAGGTTTCTCCCAGGCGTTTTTCCCAGTACGGCGAACAGCCATACAAGGCGTAGATGCCATGCAGCCAGTCGGCGTTGACCTCTTCCGGCCACCTCTCCTTGTCGATGCCCGGGGCGTCCTCCAGAGCGGTCCTGGGCAGGTTCAGCACGAACTTCGCCTCCATGGGTTTCCAAACCAACCTTTCGAAGGGTATGGCAATCCATTTATCCGAAATGCCCAGCACGCCTCCGAAAGAGACAACCACCAGAGCCACCCGGCCGGTGACCATGTCAATCATGAAGTTCTGCACCTGCCCCATGTCGTCTCCATTGGCGTTGATGACATCGTAAACCTTGAGTTTGCTGGTCGGCACTAGCCTGTTAATCATGTTCTGCGCTCCTTTTTCGGGGTGATATTGGAGGTTTCGTCCAATTTTACCAGCCCGAAGGTTACAAAGTCCTAAAATTATCGGCTAAAAGATAAAGAAAGGATTACATCCTTGTCCCGTTCAATGAATCCCGGAGTTCCGGGCGTGGGGCGGCTAACCCGGGGCTTGAGGCGGCGTTGTATAATGGGATGGTATCCAGCGGAGGGGTTTGTCATGACACTCAGATTTGGCGGCGGCATGGCGGCAATGCTGGCTGTCTGCGTCCTGCCGCTATGCGGCGGCTGCGCGGAACCCGAAGGATTCGCTGTTTACCTGACGGAAGGGGATATACCCCCGGTCCGCATGGAAGCCCTGAGCCACGTAAAAATTGCCGGCCGGCCGGTTGTGAGCGTCGAAGACATCATCACCTACAACGCCGGCACTCATGAAATTACCCTGACTGCCGGCGCCTACGAACGTGTTTCCAACCTGGCTGTTCCAACACACGGACGCTCGTTCGTGGTGTGCGTTGATAGAGCGCCGCTATACTGGGGGGCTTTCTGGACACCGATTTCTTCCCAGTCGTTTTCCGGTGTGGTCATTCAAAAGCCGTTCGGCCCCGCAACCGGCACGACTATCAAAATAGAAATGGGGTATCCATCCCCCGCTTTTCGGCAAGGCGCGGACCCCCGCGAAAACGCGGACGTTTTAGCTTCCCTTCAGCAAGCCGGCAAGCTAATCAACACCCCGCCTTCAAGCATGCTGCCACCCATGATGAAGGGTTACGAGCTGTATTCCTGGGTGGAAGATGACCGGTGGCACTTCGTGCTGATGCCGGGCACCAATCGTAACAAGACGCTAGCCGAGGTCGTCGCCGTCAAAAACGGGATTTCCATGGACGGATGGGCTCATGTAACCGGGATGACGGCTCTCGACGACCTGATGCGCCGACTGCCCCCGCATGAATACGTCTCCTGGCTGGGCGAACTGCGGGAGGAGGCGGCAACCTGCTGTGCCGTCAACATCACCCTCCCGCCGCCGGCCGCAGTGGAAACGGTGAAAACGACCGCCGCCGCCTGCTCATTGAATCTGAGCGTGCCGGCGCCGTAACCGGCACCGCTTACTTTTTAGCCTTGTCCATCTTTATTATTTCGGCCTCGACTTCACCGGCTCCCTCGCGGTAGAATCCTTCCTCGTCCGGCGCGAGGTGCTTGAGCAGCCTCAGAAATTCGCCGGCATGCACTCTTTCTTCGTCGGCGATATCCTTGAGTACCTCGATAGCCAGCTTGTCGCTGATAGATTCAGCCAGCTGCATGTAGAGCTGCACAGCCTCATATTCGGCGGCCACCATAAAACGGATGGCGCGAACCAGTTCGGCATGGGTCAGCCTGCGTTCGCTGGCCAGCCCCGAAAACGATGAACCAAAACCCGGCATTTCAGCCTCCTTAGTTTTATTTAGTCTGTGTTAAAATATGGCTGTTTAAGCTGGCACTTGTCAAGCCGTATCGGCGGTTAAAGCCTTCGCCAGGGGCTCCTGTTCAGACGGCCTTAGATTTGGGATATAATAGCGGTGCCACGTTCAAAATAACGGCTGATGAAAGGATTCCTTTGATGAAAATAATCAAGATTATGCCCTGCCTGGATATGAAAAACGGGCAGGTGGTGAAAGGCGTGAATTTTGTGGACCTGAAATACGCCGGCGACCCAGTCGAGAACGCCGTGTTTTACCAAAAGGAAGGCGCCGACGAACTGGCCATGCTGGATATTGCCGCCACGCTGGAAAACCGCAAAACCCGGCTGGAGTGGATTAGAAGCGTCTCAGCCGTCATCGACATCCCGCTGACTGTGGGCGGCGGCATCGCCTCGCTTGAGGACATTGAGCTGGTGCTCGGCGCTGGGGCCGCCAAGGTCTCGATTAACAGCGCGGCGGTTAAAAACCCTGAATTGATACGGGAATCCTCCCGGCGGTTCGGTCTCGAAAGGATTACGGTTGCCATCGACGGGCTCAGAAACAACGAAATGCCGTCGGGTTTCGAAGTGATGGTCTCCGGCGGCACCCGCACAGCCGGGCTGGATGTCACCACCTGGGCGCTGGAATGCGAGGAGCTGGGCGCGGGAGCCATACTGCCGACCAGCATGGACGGCGACGGCACGCAGAAAGGCTACGACCTGGATTTTACCCGGGCGGTGTCGGAAGCGGTTGGCCTGCCGGTCATCGCCTCAGGCGGCGCGGGTACGCTGGAACATTTTTACGAAGCCGTGGACGAAGCCGGCGCTGAAATCCTGCTGGCCGCCTCCGTTTTCCATTTCCGCATCCTGAGTATCAGACAGGTCAAAGAATACTTGAGAGAAAGAGGCCTCCGG
>CAZPAL010000001.1:26223-26955 GCA_964584525.1 uncultured Dehalococcoidales bacterium
CGGGTAAACCTTTAGCGGGTGGATCTGGAACCACTGGCCGCCTTTTTTATCGCCGCAGACGGCCGCCGTGCCTACCAAAGACAGGATGATGCCGATGCCGAACAGCATGATGGGAAAGAAACCGCTTTGCGGGTCTCTGCTGGAGAGGTAAGCCAGTACGAAGAGCACGGCAATCAGGCCGAAAGGCGCCAGGATTCTCACCGCCTGAGGTGTATCATCAGGAACTTTGAGAACATCCTGTCCAGCCGGTCCGGTTTTTGTTACGAATATGCAAAGCTGTCCTGCCTGCGGGTTGGAGAGACAGGAGATTTCGAAGCCCTGAAAACGTAGCTGGTTCCCGGCCGGCACAGAGGCAGGCTGCTCAGCGTTTCCACGCGTGCAAAGCCGGCCTGCTTCAGCAGTGCAGCCATCTGTTCGGCTTCGTACCAACGCAAACTAAAGCCGTTCTGGAATGACTGCGTCAATACCTCCCCGTGGTTAAAATCATATCTGTACTCACTGAGTAGTATCTGGCTTGCCAGGTTGATTCCGTATTTTTCTGCAACCACACTGCGCGTTCCATCTTGCCGTTTAACGTCCCGGGCTACTTGAAACACATCGGAATCGCCTTTTTCGATGGCTTCCCGGGGGATGAGAATATCCACTATCAGAAAGCCGGCGTCGTTCAGATGGGCGCAGATGGATTCCAGACACGATTTGACGTCGTCATTAGAGATGAGCAGTATAACGCTG
>CAZPAL010000002.1:0-1197 GCA_964584525.1 uncultured Dehalococcoidales bacterium
CAAAAGTGTGCCAGTCAGCCTGTTGGCAGGTGGCATTTAATCCGAGTTGGACGGCCTGCCGGGCGCTGTCCAGGATATCGGCGGCGTGTACCATGAACTTGGTGGCGATACATGCCCAGTTGAGGCACGCCCCCCCCAGTTTCCCCTCCTCCACCAGAAAAACCCGCGCTCCCAGCTGGGCAGCGCGCAGGGCTGCTGTTTGCCCCGCCGGCCCGGAGCCGATGACCGTGACCGCAATGTTATCGGCGTCCATCTGCCGCTTCACTCTCCACTGATTCCAGGTATTGCCGGGCGGACAACAAGCCGGAGGCAGCGGGGCATCGGCTGGTGTCCACCACCATGAGCCAGGCTTCTCCGTAAGGGTCTTTGTTGATAAGTCCCGGCTTGTTCTCCAGCTCCTTGTTGACCTCCGCCAGTTTACCGCTTAGAGGGCTGACGAGATCGCTGGAGGCCTTGTTGGACTCGATGGCCCCGCAGGGCTGGTCTTGAACAAGCTGTGAGCCGCAGGCCGGCAGTTCCAGGTAAACAATATTTCCCAGTTGTTTCTGGTAGTGATAGGTGAGCCCTATTCGAACCCGGTCGCCATCTTCCTGTTTCAACCAGAAATGCTGGGGGCTGTACATCAGGTCGGCAGGGTGCATGCGCGCCTCCTCTCGCTCGCCGGCGGATTATTCTTTTATATCAGCATAACATAATTCTTATCTAAAATTAAATATAGTTGATATACAGCCATTGACGGGGAAGGTCGGGGCAGCGCAGCGGTTTATGCCTGATGTATTGACACGCATTCGGCGAAAGTAATACACTTACGGCGGGCGGGGGGTTGAGCAGCCCCCAATTCTGACCTGGAGGTGAGCGAATTGCCTGAGGAAGAAAAAGACAAAGCTTTAATCGTGTTTGACTATATCTATCACGCCATGCGCGCCAAGCACGTGCTGGACGAAGCGGGATTCAAGCTGCGTGAAGTCGCCCCCCCGGTGGATTACCGCACCGGCTGCGACCTGGCTATCGAGGTGGACGGCACCGATGTGGACGCGGCGGAAAACCTGCTCATTGAAAAAGACGTGTTGATTCTTGATATCCTGTTCATGCCCAAAGGGACGCAGCTCACTCCTATTTATCTGACCAAGCTTATCAAAACAGTGGACTATGGTGATTATGTGATGGTGCGCTGCGGCAATATGAAGATTACCTACA
>CAZPAL010000002.1:1207-16159 GCA_964584525.1 uncultured Dehalococcoidales bacterium
TCAGGTGGGGGGTGCCCGGATATTCCTTACCTGGGCATGAAGCTTTATGGCACGGTTATCGGGCAGGGCCCGCGTCCGCGAGAGATTGGCAAAACAATCTGCGCCTATACCCTGGAGCACGCCTATAATAAAGCCCTGGAGGTCTTCGATAAAGAACAGGGCAAGAAGGGGAGGAAGTAGAAATGTTGGTACTGGTAGGGACTATCCCGAATGACGACCTGCCCCTGACGCATGGGTACTGCAAATACATGGGAGATACGCTGCGTATCGGTGATTACACGCTGGAAGGGCAATACGTCACACTCGGCACCGCCGCCATGATTTCCGCCGCCTCAACCACCTGCCAGGCCTTGGGGATTGAAGAACCCTACGCGGTGGTGGTGGGTGACACCGGCATGGGCGAAGGCAACATGAAGCTTTTCAAGTATCTGACGGCTGAGATAGGCAAAATCAAGCCCAGCGTTTTGACCCTGCATTACATCCTGCCCACCCGCGACCTGTTCATCAATCTGATTGACGAAATAGATAAAATGGGAACACGCCCGTTTTTGATTGCCGATGCCGGGGCGCTGCTGAACGCCAAGGCGGTGAAATTAGCCCGCAGGTTTGACCTCTTCACCCCGGACCCGGGGGAACTCAGTTTCCTGGCGGACAAAGATGCCGCCCATCCGGCATATGTCCAGCACTTCATCTTTGACGTAGACCAGACCGAGGTGCCGAAACTGAGCCAGCAGGCTTATGATAACGGCGATGCTCCTAAATACATGATTGTCAAAGCCCCCGTCGACCATGTCATTGTCGAAGGCAAGGTTGTGGCCGTGATTAAAGAGCCAAGCATTCCTGCGCTTGAACCCATCGGCGGGACAGGCGATACCATTACCGGCGAGGTTTCTGCCCTCATATCCAGCGGCATGGATGTCGTCGAAGCCTGCACCAAGGCCAGCAAAATTAACCGGATTGCCGGCAGAATG
The DNA here is from genome assembly GCA_964584525.1 of uncultured Dehalococcoidales bacterium. GTDB lineage: Bacteria > Chloroflexota > Dehalococcoidia > Dehalococcoidales > UBA1222 > CAZPAL01. The sequence goes on from CAZPAL010000002.1 coordinate 2,179, forward strand.
GCCAATCCCACTCCGGCAACCACTATTGCCCAGTTTATCCCGTTCATACGCGACGCGGTGCGGGAAGTTGTCGGCTCGAAACAGAATTGCTAATTCCAAGGAGGTAAGCGTTATGGAGACACCGGAGGAGAAATCCGGGCTATCTAAATGGCGGCCCAAGATTAGACTTGCCGATAACATGGCGCTCATAACCGGCCTGACGATGGGCGTACTGGCTGCGGTGGCGCAGGGATATTTTAACCTGCAACCGCCGGCGGGTGAGGGAATCTGCGGCATATCCCACCCGGCCAATCTGGTGAACTGGCTGGTAAATAACGTTTTCGGCACCAATTTCACCATTCACAGCATTTTCGTGACCGTGCCGGTAATGACCTCGGTAGGCTTCATCCTGGGTTCGATGGCGGCTGCCATCAGGAACAAGGAATTCAAGCTTCGCCCCGGACCGGTGAGAGACAATATCCTGGCTTTCATTTTGGGCTTCCTGATTATTAATTTCGGCTTGCTCTGGGGCTCCTGCCCAATCCGCACAGCCGTTCTTTCTTCCTACGGCATGCTTTTTGCCATGCTGATTCTGGCGGTGATGGTGCTGGGAGTGGTTACCGCCTGTGAATACATCAAGTGGAAGGTAAGGAGGTAGGGGATGACTGAATTGTTTGCCTGGAAGATTGGCCTGTTGACGCTGGTAATCGGCATTATCGTGGGTTACATGGGGCAGCGATCCCGTTTCTGTACCATCAGTGGCATCCGGGATTTTTACCTGCTCAAAGACCCTTACCGCCTGAAGGGCTTGATAGGGGTAATTGTGGGTGGCGTGATTGGCTTTGCGGTGGTGAATTTATTGGGGGGAAACCTGCAGAACTTCACCAACCCCGGGGGCTGGGAATTCATGCCCATGCTGCGTGACGGATTGAACGTAGAACCACTCATCCTCATCCCTCTGAGCGCTGTCGGCGCTTTCGGCATGGCTTATTTTTCGGTTATGGCCGAGGGGTGCCCTTTCCGTCAGCACGTCATCGCTGGCGAAGGCCGCCTGTCCGGCATGCTCTATCTTGCCGGTTTGGTTCTGGGGGTGATTTTCTTCGATATTGTGATTGTGCCCTATCTCCAGCTTCTTACCCTGCTGGGATAACCGCTTTCGAAAAAGACGTTAGAAGGGCTGCCGGCCAGGCGGCCCTTCTTCCTGTTTTTATAAATATGTTAATATTCGTGGCTAAAATCTATTGACAGCACCGGGTTACGAGTATAATCTTATGTCAAAGATAAAACTTCACTCCGTGTTGCGCTGGCGGAGAAGCGATGCGTAGCCCGGGTGCTGGCTGTCTTTGATATAGGAGCAAAGAGAGGAGGCATAATGGTACCAAACAAGGATGTTTCCGCTAAAGTAACTATCGAGGGAGAAGCGCCCGGACCCCAGGTGATGGTTAAGCCATTACCCCAGATTCTGGACGAAATGGAGGTCAACATACAATGGGCCTCCGAAGCCGCCCGCAAGGCTGAAGAGGCGGCGCGTGTATCCCAGGCGGCGTCTGCTACCGCCACCAAATCTGCCGAAGAAGCCAAAACCGCGGCTCAGAAAGCCGCCGGGGATGCTATCGCCAGCGCTTCTGCGGCGGCAGCTAAAGCTGAACAGACAGCCGAGGCTGCCGGCGCAGCCGCGCAGAAAGCACAGGAAGAATCGGTCAAGGCTGAAAAGAAGTCACAGGAACTGGCTGATGCTTTCCGCAAGATGGTTGAACAGGCTGTCGCGCGGGCTGAATCCGAGTCCAAGAAGGCCGGGCAGGCCGCCAGCGATGCCATGGCTGCCGCTGAAGAAGCGGCGCGCAGGGCTGAAAAAGCGGCCGCCAAGGCTGATGATACCGCCCGCGCAGCTAAATATGCGGCTGAGGAAGCTTCGGCCAAAGCCGAAGAAGCAGCTATGGCTGCCAAAGAAGCCAATCTGCTGGCCGCCCGGGCTGCCGAAGAGGCTGCGGCACAGGCGCAAGAAGCAGCCCTCTCGGCCGCAGAAGCAGCGGCAGCAGCTGTCAAAACTGCTAACGCGGCTGCTAAAATGGCCGATGCCAAAGCGGCCACCGCCAGGGAAGCGGTCAAATCGGCTATATCTGTACAATCCGTCGAGTCCATCCGGCAGGCCGATGATGCCGGCCGCGAAGCCAAACAGGCCGCTTCGGTGGCCTATCGTGTAGCCGACCAGGTAGCTCATAAAGGAGAACTGGCCGGTTTGGCGGGAGACGCCGCCATCGCAGCCGCCGCCAAAATATCGGGGATGGCCGGAGAGAAAGTGGACGAATCCGGCCGGGAAGCCCGCGATATAGCGGTCAAGGCGGCTCAGTCCGCCCAGGAAACCACTGCCAAAGCCGACGCCGCCGATAAAGCCGGAGATGAAGCGCTGGCCGCCGCCATGAAAGTGTTGGGAGAACAGGCGGTCAACAAGGCTAAAGAGGCCGCCGTTCACGCTGAGACCGTGGCCAAAGGGGCACGGGAGGCCTCCGAAACCGCCATGGGCGCCGCGCAGCGCGCTACCACTCGAGCGGATGAAGCCAGCCGGGCAGCTCGCGAAGCTACTTCTCGCTCTGAAGAAATAGCTCTGGCGGCCAAAAAGGCGGCTGAAGAAGCCCTGGCCAGGGCTGAAGAGGCGCTGGTTAAATCGGTCATCAAGCGTCTCACGCGCGCCGATTGGATTGCCACCCTGATCGTAATCAATCTGGGCCTGATTTTTGCGGCCGTGGCTATCGCACTGGCCTTTTCATCGCTGATTTAGTTTACCGACTGACAGCCACGACAGGTTGGGGGAGAACCGAAAGGTCTCCCCCAACTCTATTGCGCAGGCATATTCGAGTTGATATAATGAGCCCCAGGGTAGCAATCAAAGGGAGCCCACCCCCAAAGCGACAAACCGTCGGGGGTGTTTTTGTTGGGCACAGGAGGGGATAATGGCAACGCACCAGAAACAGCCTGATTTGAATCTCTCGGCCATGCGGCATTCAGCTTCGCACATTATGGCCCAGGCTGTATTACGCCTGTTTCCGGATGCCCGCCTGGGTATCGGGCCAGCCATCGAAAACGGTTTTTACTACGATTTTGAACTTCCCAGGACGCTTACACCCGAAGATTTGCCGGTTATTGCGCAATATATGCAGGAAATTGTCGAGGCAGACCTGCCGTTTTTACGAACCGAGGTCAGCAAGGAAGAGGCCAGGTGTATACTGGCCGGGCAACCCTATAAACTGGAGCTTATCGATGATTTACCGGATGAGACTGTCAGCCTCTTTACCCAGGGCAACTTCGTTGACCTTTGCCGGGGGCCGCACGTGGCTTCCACTGCTTGTATTAAAGCCTATAAACTGCTTTCGATAGCCGGAGCCTACTGGCGCGGGGACGAGAAGCGTCCCATGCTGCAGCGTATCTACGGCGCGGTCTTTGAGACCCGGAAGGAACTGGAAGCCTACCTGCTGCAACTGGAGGAAGCAGCCAAGCGCGACCACCGTAAATTGGGGAAAGAACTGGACATCTTCATTTTCGATGACGAAGTGGGGCCGGGGTTGCCCCTGTGGCTGCCCAACGGTGCCGCTATTGTCGAGGAACTGGAAAAACTGGCAAGGGAAGTTGAGTTTAAAAACGGTTATCTGCGGGTCAAGACTCCCCACATCACCAAGGAGGCGCTCTTCCAGCGCAGTGGGCACCTGCCGTATTACGCGGAGAGCATGTATCCCCCGATGGAACTGGAAGGCGTGCGTTACTACATCAAGCCCATGAACTGCCCCATGCATCACAAGATATTTGCCAGCCAGCCCCGCAGCTATCGCGATTTGCCTTTGCGGCTGGCGGAATACGGTACCTGCTACAGATACGAGAAGTCAGGCGAACTCTTTGGTTTGATGCGGGTCCGGTCAATGCAGATGAACGACGCGCATATCTATTGTTCGGAAGCGGATTTCGAGAAGGAATTTATGGGGGTTATCGATTTGTATCTTGAATACTTCAAGATATTCAACATTTCCGAGTACTCGATGCGCTTGAGCACTCACCACCGGGATGGCCTGGGGAAAAAATATGTGGATAATGAAGCGCTGTGGCTGAAGACCGAAGAAATGGTACGCCGCGCCATGGACCGCAACCACATCCCTTATGAAGAGATTGCAGACGAAGCCGCCTTTTATGGACCCAAAATAGATGTGCAGGTAAAAAGCGCTATCGGCCGGGAATTTACTCTGGCCACCAACCAGGTCGATTTCGCCCAGGCGGAGCGCTTCGACCTGGATTTCGTCAATGAGTCCGGCTGCAAGGAGCGCCCGCTGATTATTCACCGAGCTCCGCTGAGTACGCATGAGCGGCTGGTGGGGTTTCTGCTGGAGCATTACGCCGGGTCATTCCCGATATGGCTGTCACCGGTGCAGGTGATGATAATACCCGTCGCCGACCGCCACCTTGATTATGCCGGCAAGCTGGAAAAAGCGCTGAAAAGGAATTACATCCGGGTGAGGTTGGATGGGCGCTCGGAGAGGATGAACCTAAAAATCCGTGAAGCTCAGCTCAAACGAGTTCCCTGTATGCTCATAGTCGGCGACAAGGAACTGGAAGCGGGCAGCGTGTCCGTGCGCCTGAGAAGCGGCCAGATGCACAACAATATTGCGCTTGACGAATTCGAAGCCAGGCTCAACGCCGCCGTGGTAGACAGGAGCCAGGAGTTCACGATATAATGTGAACCTGGTAGCATAACAGGCCGGAGGTAGATGACAACATAGTTAAAGAATTACGCGTCAATCAGATGATTCGGGGCAAAGAGGTACGCCTTGTGGGTGAAAAAGGGGAGCAGCTTGGCGTGATGCCCCTCTACCAGGCTCGTGATGTGGCTGAAAAGGCGGGGCTTGACCTTGTGGAGGTCGCTCCGATGGCGGTTCCGGTGGTGTGCCGGCTGATGGATTACGGCAAGTTTAGATATACCCAGACCAAGAAAGAGCGCGAGGCCAGGAAGGGCCAGAAGATGATTGAAGTCCGTGAAATCCGGATGCGGCCCAAAATCGGGGACCATGACTTCAACGCCAAATCTCGCACCGCGCGTAAGTTGCTGGAAGACGGCGACAAGGTAAAAGTGACCATCATGTTTCGGGGGCGCGAAAACACGCATCCTGAACTCGGGCTCAAATTGATAGAGCGCATGTCTCAAGAGTTGCAGGATATTTCTGCGGTGGAAAAGAATGCTACCCGCGAAGGGGCCAGGTTACATATCATCCTGGCTCCGCTGGCAGTCAAGGTAAAACCCAGCGAAGAAGAAAAAGAAGAGATAGGGATGTTGGAAAATGCCAAAGCTTAAAACCCACAAAGGCGCGCGCGCCAGGTTCAATGTCACGGGCACAGGCAAGATTATGCGTATGAAGGGCGGCAAAAGCCACCTGCGCCGCACCAAACCGCAAAGGGTGAAGAAACTGTTCGATGAGATGATCCCGCTGCATGCCTCCGACCGGAAGCGTATTTCGCGGCTCATACCATACGGAACTTAGGAGAAAATAATTGGCTAGGATTAAAAAGGGCGTAACCGCACGGGCGAGACACAAAAAAGTACTTGATTTAACCAAGGGGCATCGGGCTACCCGGCATTCTCTATACCGCCGGGCGCATGAGTCCATGCTGCACGCTTTAAGCTATGCCTATGCTCATCGCCGCGACCGCAAGGGCGATATGCGCAGCCTGTGGATTACGCGTATCAATGCCGCCAGCCGGGCGAATGGGTTGAATTACAGCCAGTTGATGGAAGCCCTCAAAAAAGGCGATATCAATCTTAACCGCAAGGTGCTGGCGGACATGGCCGTCCGTGACCCCCAGGCATTTAGCCAACTGGTCAAAACCTGCCAGGCGAGCTGAAAACACAGCAGCCAGATACAAGGCGGGGCGCATCTGCGCCCCGCCTTGTTGTTTACCGGAAGCTGCTTGAGATTACTACATGCAGGGTATCGGGGCTTTGCGCTGGCCCCGCTCACTAAAGTAATCACGTTCTAGAGGTGCAGGATTTTACTCAGGAAGAGGCGGGTGCGCTCGTGCTGGGGATTGGTGAAGAATTCGTGGGGAGGGCATTCCTCTAAAATCTGCCCTTCGTCCATCAAAATGACGCGGTGGGCGGCTGCGCGCGCGAACCCCATTTCATGCGAAACAACTACCATGGTCATGCCTTCGTTAGCCAGTGACTGCATCACATCCAGCACTTCTTTTATCATTTCCGGGTCCAGGGCACTGGTGGGTTCGTCGAAGAGCATGATTTTGGGATTCATGGCCAGTGCACGGGCGATGGCTACCCGCTGCTGCTGTCCGCCGGAGAGTTGTCCGGGGTAGGCGGTCACTTTCTCCGGAATGCCGACCTTGACCAGCAGGCTGGCGGCTATTTCCTCGGTTTCTTCTGCCGAGCGCCTGCGCACTATGCGCTGAGCCAGCACCAGGTTTTGCATGACCGTGAGGTGCGAAAAGAGGTTGAAGGACTGAAAAACCATCCCCACTTCGCTGCGCACACTGTTAATGTTATGCGCGCTATCAAGGGTGATACCGTCAACCGTAATCGAACCCGAATCATACTCCTCGAGCCGGTTTATACAGCGCAGCAGGGTGGATTTGCCTGAACCCGAAGGACCAACGATTACCACCACCTCTCCTTCGCTGACGTTCAGGCTGACCCCGCGCAGCGCCTGCACCTTGCCGAAGTGCTTGTGCACGTTTTCAATGGCAATCATGGGCTTGGAGTTATCTTTCATATTTGGCTTTTTTCTCGATGAACGAGACGACCCGGGCGGCCACCAGCGTCATAATCAGGTAAAGCAGGGCAATCATAAACCATGTTTCAATTGGGTTGAAGTGAGCCGACATGAATTCCCGTCCGCGCCGGGTGAGGTCAGCCACCGCCACCACGCTCACCAGTGAAGAATCCTTGAGCAGGGCGATAAATTCATTACCCATGGGCGGCAGAATTACACGAAAAGCCTGCGGCAATACAATGTAGCGCATGGCCTGAACATGGCTCATGCCCAGCGAGCGCGCCGCTTCCATCTGTCCCCTGGGCACGCTCTGGATGCCGGCGCGCACGATTTCGCTCATATAGGCGCCGTAACAGACGGTAATAGCCAGGATGGCTGTAATAATCGGGTCAGCGCGGTAATCCATGAGAGGGGAGAAATTCAGCCAGACCCCGACTTTTTGGATTAGAACAGGTGAGGCAAAATACCAGGCGATGAGCTGCACCAGCAGCGGGATGCCGCGCACAATCTCGACATAGAGCGTGGCGATGCCGAAGACCAGTTTGTTTTTCGACATCCTGCCCAGGCCGCCGAAGAGGCCCAGGATAAGCATGAGAAAGTAAGAAGAGATGGTGACCACGATGGTGACCACAACTCCGTCCCGGGCGAAGGCCACGATTTCGGCGAAGGGTTTGGGAATCAGCATCACCAGCAGTACGATGATGGCAGCCACCACCGCCACCAGCCACCACCAAGGGTCCTGGCGGATGTTAACCTCGCCGCCGGTGACGAATTTTAGTTCTTGGTCAGGAGAAAATTTAGGGTCTTGTTTCATGGGATGGTAAAAGCCGGGGGATGCTCACCTGACGCATCCCCCGGCCGGTTTTTCAATTAGTTAACCAACCATTTTTGCACGAGCTGCTCAATTGTGCCTGCGGCTTCGACCTCCGCCAACCCCTGGTTAATCTTGGCCAGCAGGTCTTCCTTGCCCTTGGGGACGGCGATGCCGTATTCCTCGCCGGTCAGCACCTCGCCGACGGTTTTGAGGGTAGAATACTTGGAGACGTAGCCCGAAGCGACCGGGGTATCGCAAACCACGGCGTCAATCTGGCCGTTAAGCAACGCGATGAAGGCCAGCCCGATTTCGTCGTATCCGGTCTTGTTGACTCCGTTCATGGCGCTGACCTCGTCGTCGCCGGTGGTGCCGGTCTGAACGCCAACCCTCTTGCCGGAAAGGGAGGCGGCACTGGTGATGTCGGTGGAGACGCTGCGCGCCACGATAATCTGACCCGCTATATAATACGGGGCCGAAAAGTTCATGGCTTCCAGCCGGTCAGCCTTGATGGTTATAGAAGAGATGGCACAATCATAGCTGCCCTGCGCAACGCCGGCTAGCAGGGGGTCCCATTCAACGTTTACCCATTCGATCTCGAGGCCGGCCGCTTCGGCTATCGCGTTAAAAAGGTCAACGTCGAAACCGACGATTTTACCAGTTGCCGTATCGACATACTCGAAAGGCGGCCAGGTGGCATCGGTGGCGACACGGATTTTGTCGGAACCACCGCAGGACGTGAGGAACAGCCCTGCCACCAACATGATTGAGAGCAATACCCAGAGAACACGTTTCATAAAACTCCTCTCCCGTTTGTTTTCTTCCGGTCCGTTATCAGCTATTTGAGATAAAAAGCTTAAAGCCAGCCCGGCATAATACCGCAGAGTTTACATCATTCATCCGGGTATGTCTATATTCAATGGAAGCGTTGGGTTACTAAAAAATAGATATGTCCCAGGTAGCCTTCCCATCCGGAACGCCGAGGCACCGAGTTTCGGAGGGCCACCCCGCGGACCGCGTACCCGCCGCTGGTTTAGCCAGCCGCGAACCGCCTATCCTTTGAAGTTCAACCCGCCGGACAGGGAACCCGACGATTCCAACGTTGAGTTGGTTACCCGGGACACGCTCAGTCTCTCACCATCGCCAGCCGATGTCAAAGCTATTGGAAGTAACATAAAGAGAACCTCAGCAGCGGGCGAATGGAAAACTGACTTTTACGCCAGATAGCTGCCAATATCGGGCACTCGCGCACAATATCACCCCGAAGAAGCCTGCCGGAGCGCAAACTCCGGTTCATGTGTCCGGCGGGCTTAGCCATTGAGCATGTATCAACTCTTGGTGACGGCCGCGACTAAGAGCGCTTCGGCGCCGGTGAGGGCGCCCGGCACCGCTCCGAGAAGGGTTACCATAATCTTTTTGTCCGCGATATATTGTTGCAGGTCACAAACCAGCTTTTTGGCCTCATCTTCGGTGGTAGCATATATGACCGCCATATCCTCAATGCAGCTAAGCCACCTGGCATATTCCTTCAGTTTTACGATGGCTTTGGCCCGGATGCGGGACACACATGGGGACGACGCTGATGTTCAGTTCCTTCTTGAATGGCTGGGGGATGTCCGCCGCAGTGTCACTGATGATTTTAATCGCCATGGTGGTCACACGCTCCTCTAACACTATCTACCCAGAAACAGGTTACAGAGTGGTGACATTATAATCGAATAAGACTGTTATTTGTACTCAGGCTGGATTTAGCCCCCCATGGCCGCTTCCACCGCGCATTTTTTACAATCCCGCATGTGTATGATTGACGCTACCCAACTCAGGCTCACGAACCATTCCGCCCCGATATCGGCAAACCCGCCTTTATCCTCGTCCATGGTGCGGAGCAGAACAAAGTCATCTCCTACTTCCTCCAGAACACCCGGGGGCATACCCGGGGACTCCTGGACATCATCATCTTCTCCCTCACCCTCCTGGATAAAACTCATCTCGCGGGTATTGATGATTACTTCGTGGCCAAGCATGCTCCTCAATCTCTCATTCAGGTTCAAATGCATCCCCCATGGTCAGAATTATGCGGGTTAACCCGATTGGTTTTCTTTTTACCGCTCGGTTCATCATCATCAAAATCCAGAGCGACGGAATTTATACAGTAGCGCATACCGCCCGGTTCGGGGCGGTCTTCAAAAACGTGTCCCAGGTGTGCTCCGCAGGCAGAGCAAACAACCTCGGTACGGACCATGTTCAGGCTGGTATCCTCTTTTTCCTCGACGTTTTTGTGGTTCAGGGGGGCCGAGAAACTGGGCCAGCCCGTGCAGGAGTCAAATTTGGTTTGGGAACTGAACAAAGGGTTTCCGCAGGCCGAACATTTATATATTCCCGTCCCTTTATGGTCGCAGTACTTACCGGTAAAGGCCACTTCAGTAGCCTTATTACGCATGACTGCGTATTGTTCCGGTGTCAGCCTGCGTTGCCACTCCTCTTCGCTGCGCGATCTATATTTTACCAACAAATCCTCCTGGTACCAGTACCAAGTCAGTACACTCAGTCCGGCGGTTCCATAGCATTGATATTAACACAATATGCAGAACTTGCGCCAAACGGATGGAGCAGGAGCGTTGGGAAAAAGCGAATGATTTGCAATTACCAGTCATTGGTGGTATATTGACCTCCCTATGTCCGATCTCAAATGTTATTACGATAGATTGAGCAAAGCGGGTTACCGGCTGACACCTCAGCGGCAGATGATCCTGGATGCCATAGTCCATGCAAGCGGGCACATCAGCGCGGAGGAAGTGCTTGAAACCGTACACCAGAATTACCCCTGTATAGACCTTTCAACGGTTTATCGCACCATCGAATTGCTGGGTGAAACCGGCTTGGTCACCGAAGTTGACCTGGACGATGGACGGCGCCGTTTTCACAGCGTCAACGAAGGACACCATCACCACCTGGTATGCCAGAAATGTAAAAAGGTGCTGGACATTGATGAAAGCGTGCTCGCGACGCTCAAGAACCAGTTGATGGTTGATTACAGGTTCGAGGTGGAGCTGAATCATCAGGTTTTCTGGGGGAGCTGTTTGGCATGCCGGCTGGCTGAAAATCCGCGGGAGTCGTAGCGCTCCATGAGGAAGGTGTATTTGGTATGCATATCCCGGATGGCTTTCTTAATGCGGCAACTCTGGCAGGTACCGGAGCTCTCTCCTTTGCCGGCATAGCGAACGCCGTGCGCCTGGCCGGCGCCAGGATAGGTGAGAAGCAGATTCCCTTGATGGGGATTATGGCCGCATTCGTATTTGCCACCCAGATGCTGAATTTTCCGGTCGTCGGAGGCACCTCAGGGCACCTGATGGGGGCTGCGTTGTGTGCCTTGCTGCTGGGTCCATGGTCGGCGGTAATAATCATGACCCTGGTTTTAGCGGCGCAGGCGCTCATATTTCAGGATGGTGGCCTGCTGGCGCTGGGTGCCAATATTCTCAACATGGGTGTTATCGGGGGGCTGGGTTCATATATGACCTTCAGGCTGCTTTCCCGCATTTCCAGAGGTAACAGGCTCCTGAATATTGGGGCAGTGTTTCTGGCCGCCTGGCTGTCGGTGGTGCTGGCGGCGGCGGCTTGCGCTGTCGAACTGGCACTGTCGGGAACATCACCGCTGACGGTTGTTTTGCCCGCCATGACGGCAGTGTACGCCCTCATTGGAATAGGGGAGGCACTGATTACACTTGCAGTGCTGGGTTTGATAAAAACCTCCCGTCCGGACCTGTTAGATTTACATAAAGTATAGGGAATGCTTAAGAAGACGCTATGAATAATCGCTGGTGGATGATAGCCTTTGTGATTTGCCTGGGGTTGGCGGCTGTGGCACCGCTGGCATCCGCAAGCCCGGACGGGCTGGAGCGGGTGGCTGAAGATGGTGGGTTCCTCGCGCGCACCTGGTCAGCCCGCTACGAAGTGATGGCGGATTACGTTTTCCCCGGCATCGAAAACCCGGTCCTGGCAGTGATAGCCGCCGGCTGGCTGGGGACATCACTCCTTTTTGGCGTAACCTATCTGATGGCTTTCATTCTCTACACCCGGCGCAAAAAGGAAACAGCGGGGTAGCGTTGAAACATCATTTTATCGGCCGGTTCAGCCAAGGGCAAACCTTCATCCATCGCCTGGATGCGCGGGCCAAATTGCTGGGGGTGCTGGCGTTCATCGCCGCAGTAGCGCTTAGCCCGGGCGGGGCATGGTCCAGCCTGGGGCTTTTTGCTTTACTGCTTACCGGCGTGCTGGTTGCAGCCAGGGTGCCGCCCCTCTTTTTACTAAAGCGCTCGCTGGTGGTTTTGCCTTTTGTTTTAATGATTGTAGCCTTCATCCCCTTTATCCAGGGCGGTGAAGTCATTTATAAAGCCCGGCTGGGCGAGGGAGTGCTAACCATCACGCGGCAGGGCGTAACGCTGGCCGGAACGCTGCTGCTCAAAGCCTGGCTGTCGGTGCTGGCCACGACTGGCTTGACGGCCACGACCAACGCGGTTGACTTGCTCAATGGCATGCAGCGGCTCAAAGTCCCGGCTATTCTCATCATGATGGGAAGCTTCATGTACCGTTACCTGTTCTTATTGACGGACGAGGCTTTACGCCTCAAGCAAGCGCGCGACTGCCGGTATTTCGGCCGGAACCTGCCGTTGAGTGTCAAAAGCACCGGGCACATGGCGGGTTCGCTGTTCATCCGCAGCTATGAACGTGGAGAGCGTATCTACGCCGCCATGGCCGCCCGCGGGTTCAGCGGGAAGATTCCTACCCTTGCCTCCCCGTCAATCAGGCGTGTTGAGTTTATCTCCGCCTCGCTCTGGCTGTTGGCGGTGATAACAGTGTTTGTCCATTCGCACCGCTCCTGGTTCTGATATGTCAAAAATTATTGAGGTCAAAAACCTGTGTTATTCATACCCCGACGGGCAACCGGCCTTGCGGGATATCACTTTCAGTCTGGGTGAAAATGAAGTGCTGGGTATCATCGGTCCCAATGGTGCCGGTAAATCAACCCTCTTGATGCATCTCAACGGGTTGTTACAGGCCGGCAGCGGCGAGGTAATTATCGGGGGGCGCAAGGTGGAAGAACGCAATCTTAAGCTGATACGCCGCCAGGTAGGCCTGGTTTTTCAGAATCCGGATGACCAGCTTTTTTCGCCTACTGTTTTCGACGACGCGGCTTTCGGCCCGCTTAATCTGGGGATGGAACCCGAAGAAGTAAAGGCGACGGTGACATCCGTACTTGAGAGGGTAGGGCTGGCGCGACACGCCCGACGTTCGTCCCATCATTTGAGTTTGGGAGAGAAAAGGAGGCTGGCCATCGCCTGCGTGCTGGCTATGTCGCCCTCGGTGCTGGCGCTGGATGAACCTACCAGTTTTCTGGACCCAGGCGGGAAATGGCAGCTTATCTCTTTGCTTGAAGTGTTGCAGGGTGCCAAGATAATCGCCTCTCATGATCTGGAACTGGTCGGCAAACTCTGCCACAGAGTGCTGCTCATGGAGCGGGGGCAGGTTATCATCGAAGGCTCTTTGGAAGCCATACTGGGGAACAGGGAGCTTCTAGCAGCCCACGGGATGGCCGAGCCCATAGGCAAGGCTTAACCTCAACACTTTCCCGATACACCGCCATCTTTTCAACCTTCCCGTCGTTATACCTGGTGTAGACTTTGAGTCGGGGAGGGGACGCACTATGAAAAACCGATGGATTGCACCTGCCAGCCTGCTGTTTACCATCACCCTGCTGGCGCTGAGCCTGCCGGCCTGCAAGCCGGTATATACCATCGCCAGTTATATGGCCATAATACCCAAAGTGCTTTACAGCAATTCAACTACCGAGCTTTCGATTGCCCTGCTTGACGGCAATAACTTCGCTTCGGGGGAGGTCGAGGTGGTGCTCTCCAGGGACGGGCGCCAGGTTGCCGCTGCCAACTCCCGGATAGAGGGCAAAGGCATCGTGGAGTTGAGGCTTCCGCAGGTTGCCTCCGGCAGCTACGATATCCAGGTAAAAGGCCCCGGTTTCGACCAGGAAACCACCGTCAAGGTGGAAAGCAGCAATCTGGTTTTCGTTGAGACGGATAAACCCATCTACAAACCCGGGCAGACCATGCATATAAATGTCATCAGCCTGGATTCGGGCTTGAAGGCCGTCAGTCAAGCCGTCAGCATCGAAGTGCTGGACGCCCAGGGTGTCAAGGTTTTTAAGCGGGAACTTGATACCGACGAGTATGGTATGGCTGGGCTGGACTTGCCTCTTTCCGACGAGCCTAATCTTGGAATCTGGAAAATATCGGCCGTCAGCGGGGATAACAAAACCCGGTTAGACGTGCGCGTCGAGCAGTACGTGCTACCCAAATATGAGGTTAAAGTAACTTTACCCAAGGAGTGGTTTCTGGCCAACCCACACCCAAACACACCCAACACA
>CAZPAL010000002.1:16169-24408 GCA_964584525.1 uncultured Dehalococcoidales bacterium
AAGGAGTGGTTTCTGGCCGGCGACCGCATCACCGGCACTGTTGAGGGCATATACAGCTATGGCAAACCGGTGAGCGGTGAACTTGAAATCGTCGCTTCGCGCTACGTCGGCACCTGGCAGGAATATGCCCGTTTCAACAAACCTATTGACGGCACAGCCGAATTTGAGTTGCCGCCGGTGGGCTATGTGGCCGGTACTCCCGCTTCGGGCGGGCTGGGGAACGTCAGTCTGGAGTTCATCGTGCGCGAACAGGCTACCGGGTATGAAGAGAAAACAACCCATTTGCTGACCATCGCTTCCTCGCCCCTCAACCTGCAAATCGTGCCTGAGAGCAGCGTATACAAACCGGGATTGCCTTTTAATATCCTTCTCCTGAGCGAGGACCCGGGCGGGAAACCGGTCCCCGCCAGCATTAAAGTGACCGCTAACTACCTCGATTCCGGGTATAAAGAAACCGGCAAGGTTGCCAAAATCATCAACAGCCCGGGAGGGCTGGCTACGTTGGAACTGAACCCAACCGTGGGCACCATCGCGCTGGTGTTGGAGGCTTCCGCTCAGAGCGCCTATGCCAACCGCGTAATCCAGGCTGCCTATTCGCCCTCCGCCAGTTTCATCCAGCTGGAACAAACGAGCGCCCCCTTGACCGTTGTCGGTCAGACCGCAAGATTTAAGGTTCATGCTACCGCCGCGTCGGTGAATTATTACTACGAGGTGGTCGCCGGTGGACGGGTGGTATTCTCGGACTACACCCGCAGCCGCGAAATAGCCTTCAAAGTAACGCCCCGGATGGCTGGCTCAGCCAGGTTGCTGGTTTACCAAATCCTTCCCTCGGGCGAAGTAGCAGCCGATTATTTGCCTTTCGAGGTGAAAACTGAATATCCGAACCGGGTCAGCGCCGGTTTCGATACCGGGGAAGCCAAACCGGGAGACAGTGTAGTGGTTGAAATCGAAAGCCAGGGGCAGTCCAGAGTGGCGCTGGCGGCAGTGGATAAATCTGTCTATATCCTGGCCGAGAACCGGCTCAATTTGGAGCAGGTTTTCGCCGAACTGGAGCGCCTCTACATGTCACCTCAGGCGGAACTGCATGAGGTCACGCTATATCCCTCCGTCACCACCCGGGGTTCTTTGGAAACCTTCGCCGATGCCGGGGTGATTGTCCTTTCCAACAACAAGATGCCAGGAGGGCAGGAGTATCAGGCGCCGAAAGGCGGGTTTTGGGACGGTATGATTCGTTTCTTCGGTGCCCCGGGAGCGGAGGAGGATGCCAAAGGAGGGATTGTGATTCCTGCTCCAACGCTGGTTTTGCCCCAGGCCCAATCCGGAGGGTTGGCCGAGGTGGAACGCATTCGCCAGTATTTTCCCGAAACATGGGTCTGGCAGCAACTGGTCACCGATGCCAGCGGCCGGGCAACCCTTGAGCTTACAGTACCGGACAGCATCACTACCTGGATGCTGAGGGCGGTAGCCATCTCAAAAGAAAATGGCCTGGGTATAGCCGAAGCCGAACTCAGGGCATTTCAGGATTTCTTTATCAAGCTCGACCTGCCGTATGCCGCCGTCCGGGGTGAAGAATTCGAAATCAAGGCCGCCGTTTATAATTACCTGGATAAAGCCCAGAGCGTGGTGGTGGCACTCGAACCGGCTGGCTGGTTTGAACTGCTGGACCAGAGCCGGAAGACGCTTGAGATAGCCCCCGGCGAAGTGGGCAGTGCCGCTTTTAAAATCAGGCTGACGGGGCTGGGTTTTAACGATATCAAGGTCAGTGCCCGCACCGGCAGCACGGCGGATACCATCATCCAGCCGCTCCTCATTCAACCGGAGGGAGTACCGAGAGAATTCGTGGAGAACCTGGTGCTGGCTGAAGGGATTAGCCGGACGCTTGATACCGGCATCGCTCCGGACGCGGTGGCCGATTCGGGGCGGGTGTATCTGACCCTCACCGGCAGCTACCTGGCACAAACCCTGGAAGGCCTTGAAGGGCTTATCAAGATGCCCTTCGGCTGCGGCGAGCAAAACATGATTAACTTCGCCCCCAATGTTTATATCGCTGGCTATCTGGAACAGAGCGGGCAACTCAAGCCTGAAATCCTGGCTAAGCTGGAACTGATGACGCTTACCGGTTACCAGCGCGAACTCACTTACCGGCGCATTGACGGCAGTTTTTCCGCCTTTGGCAACCAGGACCCGGTAGGCAGCCTGTGGCTGACTGCTTTCGTGATGAAGAGCTTTTCCCAAGCACATGACATAATCTATATCGACCCTGGTGTTTTGGATGATGCCAGAAAGTGGATTATCCGCCAGCAGAAAGGCGATGGGTCATTCGAAGCGGTGGGGTTCGTTCATCATCAGGAGATGCTGGGCGGGCTTCAGGGAAAAGACGCCTTAACGGCCTATGTTGCCATGGCACTGATGGAAGCGGGTGAAACGTCAGCCTCGGCCAAAGCGGTGGCATACCTTGAAAGCCGGCTGGCCGGGATGAAGGACGCTTATACGCTGGCTATAACCAGTTACGTGCTGGAACTGGCCGGCAGCCCGGCGAGGGATGCGGTTTACGGCGCTTTGATGGAACTGGCGATTGAGGATGAAAGCGGCTTGCACTGGGGCGAGACCTCGGTCCCCAGACCGATGCCTGAACCACAGCCTTTCATGCGCATGCCTCTTACCGACAACCACAGTGCGGTGATTGAAACCACAGCCTATGCCACGCTGGCGCTCAGCCGTCGTGGTGATAACCTCAACGCCGGGAAATCCGCCAAATGGCTGGTTTCACAACGCAATTCTTACGGCGGTTTCGGCTCGACGCAGGATACCGTGGTCGGGCTTCAGGCTCTCACCACCTACTCCGGCGGGCTCAATGTCGATGTGGACCTCACCGTTACCATCGAATCCGCCGGGGTCGAGAAGCAAATCCGCATCACCGCGCAGAATTACGATTTGCTTCAGGTGATTGAACTGCCTGCCGGTGAACTTGTATCCATATCCGTCACAGGTAAAGGGGAGGCCGTAAGCCAACTGGTAAGACGCTTTAACATTCCCGGCAGCGATGAGGTGGAACCGGTCATCAGACTGGATGTTGAATACGATGCCGTTGACGTCGAAGTAAACGACCTGGTGAACGTGGATGTGAGCTTGAGCTTCAATCCACCCGAGGTCGTCGAATCTGGCATGCTGGTCGTGGACATCTCCATACCCACCGGTTTCTCGGTGGATGTTGCCAGCATAGACTCTCTGCTTGCCGCACAGCCCCTCTTCAAGCGCTATGATATCGCCGGGCGCAAGGTTATCTTTTACATCGACAACCTCAAGGCAGGCGCCAGCCTCAACTTCAGTTTCAAAGTCAGGGCTGTCTTCCCGGTTAAAGCCCAGGGGGTGACCAGTCATGCGTACTCGTACTATCAACCGGATTTCAGGGGCGAGAGCCTGAGCCAGGGCATGACCGTGAGGTAGCGAATACCTGGCTCAGGCTTTAAGGCCTATTGATTTCAATCCCCAACCTTTATACTATTGGTTGGGGATTGATTTCGGAGGTAAGCATTCGCAAGATGGACAGAGATGAGTTTGAAATGCTGGTGGTGACCGCCGTCGAGAACTTGCCGGAAGATATTCGCGCTATGATGGAGAACATTGATATCGTAGTGGAAGATTGGCCCGCCAGACATCAACTTGCCGGGTCGGGTCTTAAAGGCGGCAATACACTGCTGGGGCTTTACGAGGGCATACCGCTGACTGAGAGGGGAGCTCATTACGGATTGGTAGCGCCGGACAAGATAACGGTGTTTCAAAAACCGGTTGAAGCCACAGCCAGGCGGAAAGAGGATATCATCGGACAGATTCAAGAGGTGGTGAGGCACGAAATCGCCCATCACTTCGGCATCGGCGATGTGCGGCTGAAACAGATAGAAAAAGACCGCCGGAAAGCCAGCCGGAAGTGAACGGGTCTAGGCAGGCTTGGCAAGCAACTTGTTCACCTCTCTGTTGAGCGTCTCCTGGTCAAACGGCTTGGCCACGAAAGGCAGGCTGTTATCTTTGAAAAAGCGGATGGTATTGCTGTCCGAGATATCACCGGTGATGAAAATGACACCGTGAGAAGCTGCCGGCCAGCGAAGTTTGATTTCGGCGTAAAGGTCCTTGCCGCTTTTCCCCGGCATGCGCATATCCAGAAAAATGATATCGAATTCGGTTTGCGCCATCGTCAGCAGGGCTTCGTTGAAGCTGGCAGCCTGGCTGACCGAGTGACCAAAATCCTCAAGACATCTCTTCACCACCGAACGCACAGCCGCCTCGTCATCCACTACCAGCACCTTGGCGCAACGGGATGGCTTTTCCCGTCTGTCGCCGCTTTTTGAATCCGGATGGAGCGTCTTGTCCGTCGCGGTTACCGGCAATCTGATGATAAACACCGCGCCCTGCCCGGGCTGGCTTTCCACGGCGAGCATGCCGTCGTGCTCAAGGATTATCGATCGCGACACGGACAACCCCAGTCCAGTTCCTTCCCCAGGTTCCTTGGTGGTGAAGAACGGGTTAAAGAGCTTGGCCAGGATGTCTGGAGGAATACCCGGGCCGTTGTCCTTGAAGGTGATGGCAACGTAGTTGTCTTCCCTGCGCGTGGATATCTCGAGTTTCCCCTGTCCGTGCGCTTTCTTCATAGCATATTCGGCATTCACGATGATGTTCATGAACACCTGCTGCACCTGGCCCGGGTCAACGGTTATCCATGGCAGACTGTGATCGTAGCGCTTGATGATTTCGATATTGGCCGTGTTTAGCACGTAACGCCGCAGCTCCAGCGTGTTGTCGATGAGTTCGTGGATATCAAGGCTGGCTTTCTGGGGTTTAGCCTGCCTGGCGAACGTCAGCAGCCGCCTGACGATTTCCTTGACGCGGTTGGACCCCTCAGCGATGATACGCACATCCTCTTTAATATTCGCCGGCAGGTCTTCGTGCAGCAGCAGTTCGGAGAAACCGATAACACCGGTCAATGGGTTGTTGATTTCATGGGCGATGCCGGCTGCCATTTCGCCCACCGAAGCCAGCCGGCTGGAGATTTCAGCTCGTGCCCGCATAATCTGTTGTTCGGCCTCAATGTTCTTGCGCTGGGTGATATCCTTGAAGACATGTACCACTCCCACGATATCACCGCTGCTGCCTATGAGCGGGGACATAGTGCACTCCAGGTGTTTGCCCAGCGTGGCTTCGAATAATTCATGGTTGCAGGGCAGCGAGGAGGCCAGGGTATCGTCCAGGGTGCAAAGGGGGTGCGGCCCCCGTGTCTGGTGTACCACGTCAAAGCAGTGCCGCCCGATGAGGTCCTGTGGATTCAAACCGAAGGCATCCGCAAATGCCCGGTTTACCCTGACTATCTTCCTCTCCCGGTCGATAATCGCAATCATGTCGGCGATGGAATCGAAAGTGGTTCGCCATTCTTCGGCGGCATGTTTCAAGGCTTCCTGGTAGCGTTTACGTTCGCTGACATCGTTGGCGATGACCAGGATGCTGCGCAGCGAAACCGCCGCCAGCGCGGCCACATCTTGAATCAGATGCATATCCGCCGGTGAAAAATTTTGCCTCGACGCTTTGGGAGCAAGCAGCAAGAATCCGATTTCCTGGTCGGCCACCAGCAGCGGTACTAAAAAGGCAATTTCTGCGTCAATGGCGGAGGCTGAATTGGGGAACTCAAGGCTGCTCTTCCGTTTAAGCACGAACTCACCCAAACGCTCTTCAATACGCGCGTTGTCCATAAATATGCCTTGAGAGGCGGTAGCCGGTAAATCATCGTTATGCGTTCTGATATATAGCCCGGCACCCGCCAGATTCAATGTGCGCATCAGGGTGTTGACGATGATGGATGAGGCACCGGCGATGTCGGTCAGGCGGTTCAAGGTACCACTCAGTTCGCGGAGAATGGCGCGGTGCTCGTACCTGTCTTTGTAAAATACCCGGTCCACGCCGAGCTCAATCCATTTTTTCGCCGGCCCGAATGAAACTGTAGCCAGCCCCCCGAGAGCCAGCGCGATTAGAATCCTCTCGTAAACGCTCCCCGGTTCCCGAACAAGCAGTGTAATGCTGATTGCCGTTACCACAATGGCCCCCATCAGCAGCGTAATCAGTCCGTAAACGACGCCGCGCTGGATGATGAAGTCAATGTCCATCAGTTTGCGGGTGATGACTGCATAGCCCATGCTGAACGGGATGAGACCAAGGAAGAGCACGCTGAAGCTGGCCGGCATGACATTGGCACTATCGGTAGTGGCTGGCAAGACGCTTAATGCAACGAAGGGGATTACAGCCGCCAAGCTTCCGATGAGGATTATCTTCATCTGCTGACGGGTTTTCCATGAAACGGCCCGCAGGTAGTTTGCAACGGCAACTCCGATTACTCCCAGGAACCCCACTCCGTACCCTACCAGTCTCACAAGACGGAAATCTTGCAGCGGTTGCCCGTCGGCATAGCCGAAGAAGGGGTAGAGCAGGATGATGACCGCCGCCGGTAAATATAAGAGGTATATCCGGGGGTTGTGATATAGGTGGCTACGCTCATCGGGGAGTACCAGAAAAAAGTGCAACAGCAGCCACGGACCGATGGTGGCGGCGATGGCGGTGATATGTATGGCGGGTTGGATACCTCGCTCGCCCGCCATATTACCGCTAAGCGCTAACCCGACAACAAGACCAGCGACGCACAATAAAATTGCCGCCGGGTTTTTGGGTTTGCGGCGATAAACATCGAATCCAGCAAGCCAGAAGATAACGCATAAAAGGAACCACGCTACCAGGTCGGCAGCAGCCCTGGGCGAAAGCGGACTTTCATTTAAATCGACCGATTTCACCTCTCCCGTGCCGCCACGGACGGTGAGTGACTCGATTAAAAGGCCGTGGACGAAGCCGTGTTTAAGATACTGCTTTAAAAATGCATTGGCCGGCTGTCCGTTGATAATTTCCGGAATATCGTCGACCACAATGCCGGCTTGCTTGGCAGCTCCTTCCGGGTCAACACTTTGTACGACCCACCTCTCATTTTGAAGAGAGAGGAAAGCACCCATATACGGTTTTTCAGCGCTTAAGGTAAAAAAGAACAACGCCAGCGCGACAACGGAGAGGGCGGCGACGTAAAACATGGGATGCCAGCGTAGCTTCGGCCGAATGGGAAGGCTTATACTATCTGGATTGGCAGCGTTCAT
Organism: uncultured Dehalococcoidales bacterium; assembly: GCA_964584525.1. Lineage (GTDB taxonomy): Bacteria > Chloroflexota > Dehalococcoidia > Dehalococcoidales > UBA1222 > CAZPAL01. The sequence goes on from CAZPAL010000002.1 coordinate 23,348, forward strand.
TTTGATGTGGTTTTTACTCCAAGAACGGCCAGAACCGCTCGGTGGGCATCCCCCGGGCGGCGATGGCCGAAAGGTGGTCCGCAGCCCTTTCCTTGTATAAATCCTGCTGGATGGTACAGTAACAGACACCCCCGCTTTCCTGCAGCCATGTCCTGACCTTCTCTGTGTCCGGTTCCTCTGACCGGTCCATATAGATTGCCTCGAGCCCGGCGCGAATCTTCGGGTTGGCGTGGTTCAGGGCGAAGATAACCGCCACGGTCATCTTACGACGGACGATGTCCTTGCCGCTGGTTATCCCCAGGCTGTCATTGGCGAGCTGAGAGGCCATCCCGAGGTTATATCCGAAGGCACGGTAGACTCCTATGACTTCTTCATCGGCGCCGGCCAGCAACGCGCCAAGATGGCAGGCACATTCTATCTGGGACGCTGATTTCAGGCCTATCATTTTCAAGTAATCTTCTTCAGTGACGAATTGGCCGGGTAGGATGGTCAATTCCAGGTGCTGTCCATGGCAGGCGCGGGCATAACACTCGTTGAAAATATCACGGGCGTTGGCAGCAAGGCGGGCCTCGGTTGTGGTATTCAGTTTGCTGAGGGCTTGCTCGGCCATGATAATAAGTGCGCTTCCCACGTTCACCGCTACCGCCTGCCCGTATTTAGCCGCCAGCGAATCGGCTGAATCCGCGTCCTCCACGTCATCCAGTACGTCCCCGGCAGCCAGCATGAATTGCATAGCCGCCGTGGCCAGCAGAGCAGGGGCGGTATCCCCGCAGACGCTTTCGCAGGCTATCATTGGCAACAAATGCCATGGGGTATCCCTCACCGCTTGCGCGGCCAGTCCACGCCTCGGCAGAATAAGTGGCGTCTCCAAGAGTTCACGCCACCCACATTCACCGGGAACAGCGGACATGTTCAATCTCAACTCAGCGGCGAGGAGATCGCTCTGGCATCTCTGCCATGAATACGCTACAGACGGGTCCAAATGGGACATAACCGAAATCAGAAGGTCTAGGAGCCTGTCCGAGTAATAGCTTCAGCCAGGCATGATTTGTTAAAATAGG
>CAZPAL010000003.1:0-7535 GCA_964584525.1 uncultured Dehalococcoidales bacterium
GCGCGCGAAGTAAGGCACTTTATGGGCCGGGGCGGCGCCGCGGCGGGCGAGCGGCCGCGCCTGCGAAGGGCTGTTCCGGGCAAAGCCGGGGCGGCGTGCCGGCGCGGGTCTGAACGAGGCGGCTTCCGGCAGCCCGTAATCGAAGCCTTCGAGCACCCGCTTTTCGATGGGTGCATTGAGCAGTTTTTCCAGCGCTCGCACCATCAGCCCGTCTTCGCCGGTCACCAGCGTGAAGGCGTCGCCGCTGTTACCGATGCGCCCGGTGCGCCCGATGCGGTGGATATAGGCGTCAGCCGTATCCGGCATATCGTAATTGATGACGTGCGAGACGCGTGAAACGTCGATGCCCCGGGCGGCAATATCGGTAGCCACCAGCACCTGATAGCGGCCGTCGCGGAAACCGTCCAGCGCCGCCTGGCGGCGGTTCTGGCTGAGGTCGCCCTGTATCGAGGCCACGCGGCAGCCGGTATCGGCCAGCAGGTCAGCCACTTTCTCGCAGCGGCGCCGGGTGCGGGTGAAGACCAGCACCGAGCCGCCGCTTATGTCTTTGAGCAGTGTTTTGAGCAGCGCCCCCTTGCGGTCTTCGCGCACCGGATAAAGGGCATGGCTAACCGTGTCGGCGGGGGCGGTCTGGCCTATTTTGACCGTAACCGGGTCGCGCAGCACGTCTCTCACCAGCAGCCGGACGTCATCCGGCATGGTGGCCGAGAAAAGCATGGTCTGGCGCGGGTTTACCAGGTAGCTCAGTATCTTGCGCACATCCGGCAGGAATCCCATGTCGAACATGCGGTCGGCTTCGTCGATGACCAGCGTTTCCACATTTCTGAAGTCAACATTGCCCTGCCAGACATGGTCCAGCAGGCGTCCGGGGCAGGCCACGATTATCTGGGTGCCCTGTTTGAGGTGGTTGCGCTGGGTGGCCATGCCCATGCCGCCGTAAATGGCGGTGCTGCTGACGCCGCTGCGCCGGCCAAGCTGGACAATGGAATCGTTAATCTGCTCGGCCAGTTCGCGGGTAGGAGCCAGAATCAGCGCCGAAAAGCGCCTGGGCTTGCCAATCAATTTCTGCAGTATCGGCAGTACGAAGGCGGCTGTTTTGCCGGTGCCGGTCTGCGCCAGACCGATAACGTCACGCCCCGCCAGCGCCAGCGGCAAAGCCTGCTCCTGGATGGGGGTGGGTTCGCGGTAACCGGCGCTGTTGACCCCGGCCATGATAACGGGATGTAGATTGAATGTTTGAAAACTCAATGGGATAAACCTCTTCCAATGTTTTTATTTTAGTTGGAGTTCGGTCATCCGCAATGCAAGTAAACTTGAAGGTATCCTGATGAAGCCTTTAACAACCGTAACTTGAACTATTGACCGAATTATACAGTGTGGCTGACATAAAAGCAAATGAACAAGGCCCCGCGGGGTGGGGGCAACCTTTCCCCGGTGTCATGCCTCCCTATTCCGCTAAATGGTATAATGTATCAATGCCCGTGGTAGCCGGATTAGAAAGGAATAAGCCAATGCAGCTAGTAACCGACAGCGGAGTTGACATCCCCCTGCCCGCGGCGGAACTGGAACCGCTTTCCATCAACATCGTGCCGTTACAGGTCACACTGGACGGCAAGTCGTACCGCGAGGGAATCGATATCACCAAGGCTGAATTTTACCGCTTGCTGGCCGCCAGCGAGGAGCTGCCCCGCACCTCCCAGCCCTCACCCGGGGATTTCGCCGAAACCTACCGCCGGCTGGCCGCAACTGACCCTGAAATCCTCTCCATCCACATGTCCAGCGGCCTCAGCGGGACGTATCAATCCGCTTTGCTGGGAGCACAGCTCGTGCCCGAAGCCAATGTCACCCACGTGGACACCAAGACACTTTCCTGCCCTGCCGGCTGGCAGGTGGAAGCCGCCGCCCGCGCCATCAAGGCAGGATGGGCTAAAGACAGGGTGCTGGAACTGGTGCATAAAATCGGCCAGGCCACCGAAGCCATCTTCACCCTGGACGACCTCAAATACCTGATTCACGGCGGCCGCATCAGCCACATGAAAGGGCTGGCGGCATCCATACTCAATATCAAGCCCGTCATCGGGGTGGAAAAGGAGCGCGGCACCTACGTTCAGATGGGTTTCCTGCGCACCTTCCAGCGGGCCATGCGCGGAGTAGTGGATATCATGGCGCGCAAGCACGCTCCGGGCAGCGAAATGCGCGTGCAGGTGGTTTACGCCCAGAACCCGGAGGGAGCGGAAACGCTGGAGAAACTGATAGGCGAAAGGTTCAAGTGCACCTTCCTGCCCCGCACCGCCATGTCCCTGGTACTTGGCGCGCATACCGGGCCGAGCATGATAGGCGCTGCCTATGCCGCCGCCGCTCCCTTCACGAGCATTCCGGCCTGATTGTCCCGCGGGTGAGCTTGCTGCGGCGTCCGGCATCCGGCCGCCGTTTTACAGCCGGCGGCCTTTTTGTTAGTATAGGGGTTCCTCTTGAGGGCGGTTAGCTCAGTGGTTAGAGCGCTTGCTTCACACGCAAGAAGTCATTGGTTCAAATCCAATACCGCCCACCATGACGCCTGCGGTAGTAGCCTCTGACCACTTGCTTGACGAATCATCCCAGAAGTGGTTAAATCTAAATCAGACCACTTGATTGTATAAAGGCGGGGCTGCCAAAAGTACGATGGTGGTTAATTTTTTATCCCAAGATTCACTTGGAACATCCCTCGTTTCTCTTCTCAAAGGGTTCATCTTGACACAGAGGTCGGATGGACGCAGTGCCGCAACAATCGATTACTATGAAGGCTGTCTGAAGCGCTTTCTGTGGTGGGTCGAAAAGAAAGGATTATCCGATGATGCCCGTTTGCTAACGGTTTGGCATATACGAGAATTCTTTACCTATGTCGGGAATGAAACTCATCGGTGGGACAGAGAGGGTAATGGTTCTGCGTCGTGTAGAACTAAAGCTAGTTATAACACAGTTCATCACTACTATCGAGTGTTGAATGCCTTTTTTAACTGGTGTATGCGGGAAGAGGTTTTAAGCGATAGCCCGCTGACCAAGATAAAAATGGCAAATCCAAAGCCCGGGGTAGTTCAACCATATTCCGACGACGATATAAACAAACTCCTGGCTGTTTGCGATTTGGACTACAAGAATCAAGCCAAATTCCTGGGTAGCCGAAATAAGGCTATTATCTTGATGCTGCTTGACTGTGGTCTGAGGGTTAGTGAGCTGGCAAACATAAAGATTGAGGATGTGGAGGCGGAAAAAGGTTGGATTAAGGTCATAGGCAAAGGTGCCAAAGAACGAGTAGTAAGAATAGGCTCTACAACCCAGAAGGCATTGTGGCGCTATCTTTTATTCCGGCAGAAGAACAAATATCAAGCGCTCTGGTTGACTGAAGAAGCTACACCATTAAGTAAATGCGGTATCCAGATAATGACCAAGCGCCTAAAGGAAAGGGCAGGTGGAATCCCCGTACGTGGTGTAAACTCCCCGAGTTGAAAAGGGTGGCCGCCGTGTGGTTTCTTGAAAGGGTCAAAGCAAAATACTTTCAGGGGGTAACCACGACGATGGGCGATGAATTTACACCACTTGACGGGACATTACCGGAACGAAGCTTTATTGTTGGTAGGAACGGATGACCTTTCCCCCAAAACAGGCGTCTATCACAACTGGATTCCCTCAATCCATTATCTGAAGTTAAGCGGACTCATTTTGGTGCTAAACCAAGAATAATTACCAAATCTTAACAGTGTCTTAAAATCCCTTTAACCTTATCATGCTACGATTACTGCATGACAGACATGACAAAAACCCCGGAAAAAGTATGTATCGCCCTCATTACCCATGACAATAAAAAAGAGGAAATGGTACGGTTGGCCCGCAATCATAAAACGCAGCCTGACCAGATTATGCTGACGGCCACCCACAGCACGGGGCTGTTGATTCAAACCGGCACGGGACTACCAGTAACGTCCGTGAATAGCGGTCCGATGGGGGGAGATCAGCAGATAGGTTCGAGGGTCGTTACCGGGATCGTCAAGGCTGTCATTTTCATGCGCGACCCACTCACCGCCCAACCCCATGAGCCGGACATCGCCGCGTTGATGCGGTTATGTGACGTACATAATGTACCCCTCGCCACCAACCACGCTTCAGCCGAAGCACTATTGCACTTTATCTTCGAACAACCCGGCCGGTTGATGGAACAACAGCTCGAAGCTAAGTGGACCAACGAGCACGGGCTAATCACTAAATAGATACCCTTGAAGAAATCATGATTCTAGCCGTCATTTTCAATAACGCTCACCAAGGCGAATCGATAATCAAATCGATTACATCGATGGTGGGGAGGATGCGATGCCCCCCACATCCTCCCCACCTAACAGAATCAGGATTAAGCGAACCGGGAACACGAAGAAAATAAGTTGAAATATGCGGTTATTGGATAAGATATTCTCGAAAATAACACTTTTTGGCGCGTTTATCATAATCGCCATACTTGTCAATATCCTGGTAATATTGTTCATCGAAGCCTGGCCGTCTTTGTCCCATTTCGGCGTGTCGTTTTTTACCACCAGCGCCTGGAATCCGGTCACAGAGAATTATGGTGCCGTTCCGGCCATCTACGGCACCCTGCTCACTTCGACGCTGGCACTGATTATTGCTGTCCCCATCAGTATCGGATCGGCAATTTTTTTATCTGAAATCGCTCCGGCGTGGATCAGAAATCCGGCGACTTTCATAATCGAAATTCTAGCAGCTATCCCCAGTGTAATCATTGGTCTGTGGGGTATCTTCATCCTCGTTCCGCTCGTCAGAAACCCCATCGAACCATTTCTCGCCAATACGCTTGGCAGTTTGCCGTTTTTTCAGGGCACCCAATATGGATTCGGCTTTCTGGCGGCCGGCATCATCCTCTCAATAATGATTATCCCCATCATCACCTCCATTTCCCGCGACGTCATTCACTCCGTTCCTACCCCGCAGAGGGAAGCACTGGTGGCGCTCGGGTCAACCCGCTGGGAGATGATTACCCGGGTGGTTCTTCCGTACGGACGGTCCGGGCTGGTAGGTGCGGTAATCCTGGGGTTAGGACGCGCCCTCGGAGAAACGATGGCCGTGACCATGGTCATCGGTAACGCCTACCGAATCTCGCCATCACTTTTTTCGCCGGGGTCGACGGTGGCTAGCAAGATTGCCAACGAGTTCGGGGAGGCTGCTGGACTCTCGCTTTCCAGCCTGATTGAATTGGCGCTAATCCTGTTTTTGATTACATTGATTGTGAATCTCATCGCCCGAATCCTGGTCTGGCGTCCGGCCGGATTCGGCGTCGGTGGGGCTTGACCATGTTCGATACCAATTATACGTTGCGAAAATGGTGGGGTCGTGTCATGCTGGCAATGAGCAGCATTGCGGCCGGTATCGTCATAATCATTGTGTGCCTAATACTTGGGTACATCATTCTTCGTGGTGTTTCGTATATCAATCTGGACGTTTTAACCAATATCGCCACCCCGGCCGGTGTTCTAGGCGGTGGCATGAGAAACGAAATAATCGGTACCCTTATTCTAGTTGGGCTTGGATCGATTTTCGCTGTCCCGATCGGGATGATTTCGGGCATCTTTCTCTCAGAATTCGCTGGTTACAGGATGGCGGCAGCGGTTCGTTTCGCTGCCGATGCCCTCTCAGGCATCCCGTCCATCATAACCGGGATTTTCGTCTACGCTGTATTAGTAAAACAGATGCACTCTTTTTCGGCGTTTTCGGCAGCAGTTGCACTGGCGACGATCATGATTCCGATCGTAGCGCGTACGACCGAGGAATCGATGAAACTAGTACCTTTGTCGATGCGGGAAGCGGCACTGGCATTAGGTGTAACCAATTGGCAAGCTATCGTTTCGGTTGTCATCCCGGGAGCCCTGACTGGGATCATTACTGGAATAATGCTGGGAATAGCCCGCATTGCCGGCGAAACCGCCCCTCTGATATTTACTGCGCTCGGTAGCTCATTCGGCTTCAACGGGCTGGACAAGCCGATCGGGGCTCTTCCACTACAGATTTTCCGATATGCCACTTCCCCCTATTCTGACTGGCAACAGCAAGCTTGGGCGGGAGCCTTTATTTTAATACTGCTGGTGCTCTCAATAAATATTTTAGTGCGCTGGCTGGCCAGACGCCGCAGGATTTAATCCAACAAGGAGCCGCATGAAAATGATATCGCAAGAAGCTAAACCCAAAAGGCTCTGGGTAGAACTCCCTCCCCGCCCTGCGTTCGGACGACCGGGCAATAACCGCAATATACTAGTCTCAGAGGATCTTAAAGCTTGGTACGGCAGCACCCAGGCTCTGAACGGAATCAGCCTGGAGATTCAGCACAACTCCATCACGGCCATCATCGGCCCTTCGGGTTGCGGCAAATCCACCTTTATCCGCTGTCTGAACCGTTTACACGAGGTCGGTCATACCACCAGAATTTCGGGAAGGGTACTACTTGATAACGAAAATATTTATGCGCCCAACGTTGACCCGGTCAGAATTCGCCGACGAGTGGGCATGGTATTTCAAAAACCTAATCCCTTCCCCACGATGTCAGTTTACGATAATGTGGTTGCCGGATTAAAACTCGCTACGCTGTGGAAAAGGCCAGGCGACCTGGACCAGATCGTCGAGCGCAGCTTGGTGGCTGCTTCGCTGTGGGACGAGGTCAAAGACAAACTCAAGCAATCAGGGGCTTCCTTGTCAGGTGGACAGCAGCAGCGGCTGTGTATTGCACGGGCTTTGGCCGTAGACCCCGAGGTATTGCTCATGGACGAGCCCTGTTCCGCGCTAGACCCGCTGTCCACCCTGCGCATTGAGGATTTGATGCACGAAATAAAACAAAAATACACCATCGTAATCGTGACCCACAATATGCAGCAGGCAGCTCGCGTTTCCGATTACACAGCATTTATGCTGCAGGGGGACCTCATCGAGCATGGAAAGACCGAGACTATATTCAGTAATCCACAGGAAAAACGAACCGAGGACTATATTACAGGTAGATTCGGGTAGGCATACTTCAGATACCCAGGTATTCTTACGAACGCACAAAACTTGCTGATTGTTAATTAAAATGAAAAAAATACTGATAATCGGGAAAGATGCCCACCTGGTTGGCCTAATTAAGCAGGCAACTTCTGACATAGAAATTGAGTTCCTCGTAACAGCCAATAGTGAAAGGGCGATTGAGTTGCTGCACGATGAAAAGCCCGATCTAACAATTCTGGATTTGAACATATCCGAGCCAGATGCCCTGCAACTCTGGAAAAGTATCCGTCTGGAAACAGATGTCCCAGTGATGGTATTGGGTACCCAACCAGGGAAAAATGGAACTCTCTTCGGGGTCGAAATTGATGCCGATGTATACTCACTAAAATCGTTCGACAACCACAATTTGACTGCTCATATTCAGGATCTGCTCGGGGATTGTGTTCAAAACGGGCGATCAATAGTCGCGCCTTCCGGCGCGAAGGTCTCAAGAGGTTTGACGGTGACAGGCGATATCAAGA
>CAZPAL010000003.1:7545-23294 GCA_964584525.1 uncultured Dehalococcoidales bacterium
TGTGTTGGGTGTGTTTGGGTTTGGTTGTCACAGGGTATATGTCGATGGGGTTCAAGTTCACCTTAGGGCTAAGGAATTTAAAATACTGGAGTTCTTAGCGAAGAATCGTGGCCAGGTATTTAAGCGCGAAAAGCTATTGGAGGTGGTGTGGGGGTCTACCCACCGAGCCACAAAGCGAACAGTCGATACGCACATCTGCACACTCAGGATGAAGATTGAAACGAATCCCCAAAAGCCTACGCGCATTGTCACCGTGCGCGAATTCGGATACAAATTAGAATGCTGAGGCTCTAGGAGACTGTCTGAGTAACAGATCGGTCGTGCCTAGAAAAAGTTAAATATCGAGGTCGGCTAGGCACAACACAGTTATTACTCGGACAGGCTCCTAGCGGCCCGACAGATTGTATGTCAGTAATGCTGTACCCTGATATTCAATCGACCGTATCAATTGTTCGGCTTTGGCCAGTGCGGAAGCAGATAATGATGCGTAACCCATATCAGCCTCATAAATCGCACCTTCATGCAGAGCCCACCACAGCATTTTCACCAAATTGCTACCCTTGCTATGGTTCTGCTGGTTCTTGTAGACCAGAATCCAGGTAAAACCCGCAATCGGATATGCGTCAGCCCCGGTTGAATTGGTAATCATAACCTTCATATCGTCCGGCAAATCAATACCGTCAGCTGCGGCTGAAGTGCCAGCCAGGGAAGGAACCAGGTACGCCCCGGCTGAATTCTTGACTGCGGCCATGGGTAACGCATTTTGAATGGCGTAGGTCATCTCAACGTATCCGATAGAATTGGGTATCTGTTGCACGATTCCCGCCACACCCGTACTTTGGGCACCACCGATATCGCCCATCCAGTTGATTGAGGTGGCACTACCGAAATTGCGAGCCCATTGGTCATTCACTTTACATAGATAATCAGTAAAAATGAATGTGGTGCCCGAGCCATCCGAGCGATGGACTACGGCAATATTTGTATTGGGTAACTTTATGTCAGGGTTGAGCTCCTGTATTTCGGGGTCGTTCCATTTCATAATGTCTTTCATGTATATTCTGGCCAGAACATCTCCGGTCAACTTCAATTCACCCGTACCCACCCCCGGCAGGTTATATATTATGGCGACGGAACCGGTGGTCATTGGAATATGTAAAATGGGGCCATGTGCATTTTCGGCCATTTTTACCTGGGCATCGGTCATTATGGCGTCCGAGGCTCCAAAATCCACCACTGCATTGGTGATGCCCTGGATACCTGTACCTGAACCAACCGGCTGATAATTAATCTTCACATTAAATTGCCTTGAATACTCGGAAAACCACTGGATATACAGCGGGGCCGGAAACGTGGCCCCTGCTCCAACCAGATTGGCATCAGAATCCACAGTGATGACCGTTTGTAAAAGCGGGTCAATGGTGGTGCTGCCGGAAGTGGTGGAAGTCGGCGTGGAAGATGCACTGGTTGCTCCGCAAGCGGTTAGGGTTCCAGCTATCACCAGCATTCCCGATAGCACCAGTGCGTGGATGACGGTAAATAATCGTTTACCCAACAAAAAACGAATCCTCCTTTTTATTTCATTTTTCAACTTCGCAATACTGCATTTCTTGAAATATCGACTACCAGGTTAAAATCGAAGCTCCACTGGAATCGGTCGGTGTCTCGAACTGGGGGGTGATCACCACATCGTAGGCAGCCAGCGACGGGACGATGACGTAGCTAATTGTTCTGGTCTGAACCCCGTCAACGATAGCCGTGCCACGAGTTTTAAAATTGATTCCTCCCAGATGGTACACACCTGAGGAATAGTAGATATCGTAAGTAATTCTGTCCGCGCCAATCACCACCCCACCAGCACCACCCGGGGTCAGCATCACCAGTGGTAGATTATACAAATCCTTGAACAAAGTTTCGTAGCTGGCATTTTGCCTTACATCCATTTTAGGCCGAAATTCTATGTTGAAGGCAATCACTTGTGATGCCACCGATTGATCCGACCGTATAGACAGGTTGATGCTGCCGGTATTGCCGTTGGCGGTGATTGTCGGGATAATCTGCAACCCGGCCACCCCATTGATGGTTGCCTTGATATCGGTTATCTGAGCATCCAACCCATTCACTTTGGTGTTGATGGTGGTATCTGCAGTGGTGAGAGTCGCGATTTTGGTATTCAAAGCAGCGATGCCGGCGGTAGTGGTATCGGCCAAATCATCGACTCTCCCATCGACTTCACCGATACTGTCGCTCTGATCCGATTGCTCCTCCGAAAGTAGGCTCAAGTTAGCCTGCAAGCTCGTAAACTTTTGCAGTATGCTGGTATGGTCGGTCGTATTGGTAATTAAAGCATTGTTGATTCCCAGGATTTTGCTTTCAAGGTTCTCCAGGACGGCTTGGGTGGCTTCATCCTGAAAACCAGTATGGCTGTTCAAACCTGAAACAGCGCTGTCAAGATGCTGGAGGTCAATAAAAATCCTGCTCAGTTCCGAGGTGTATATCTCTTTGGGAGCCGCCAGGTTCTGAACCAAGAGGTAACTGATAGCGCCACCGATAGCTATGGTAACCAACCATACCAGGAACAGCGGCCATATGTTGAATCTTTTCGCCTCCACGGCTGGCCTGGGGTTATTTTCACTTGTTTTATAGGTCACCTTACTCTCCTTAAACTTCATCAATGGTGAACTTATATATCCGATGGAAGCCCGTTCGTATCAATATATTTTCCCGGAAATATACTGTCGGGTTATGTCTTTATTTGCCTGTGTGAAGATCTGGGCTGTCGGACCGAATTCAACCACCTTGCCTCCATACAAAAATGCGACGTAGTCCGATATCTTCCTGGCCTCATTCATATTGTGGGTGACAATGATTTGGGTATACTCCCCTTTCATCTTCATGATGCTTTCTTCTAAAACCTCGGTGGAAACCGGATCCAGCGAAGATGCCGGCTCATCAAGCAAAATCACCTCGGGAGAAATGGCCAGAGTCCGCGCAATGCACAGCCGTTGCTGCTGACCGATTGACAGGTTCATTGCGCTTTCACCCAAACGCTCCTTGAGTTCGGTCCATAATGCGGCTTTCTCGAGACACGCCCGGATGGTTGAGGGATGGTCTACTTTTAATTTGGTGGCCTTGATCCCGTATAGCAAATTCTCGCTGATTGTTTTCGGAAACGGGTTGGGCTTCTGAAAGACCATGCCCACCTTGCGTCTTAGAAGCATTACATCCATGTTCAAGACGTCCTCACCATCAAGTAAAATACACCCCTCTACCCGGCAGCCAGGAGTGAGTTCATTCATGCGGTTGAGGCAACGCAGCAGGGTAGTCTTGCCACAACCCGAGGGGCCGATAATAGCCGTAACCTTTCCCGCGGGAAAGCTCAGATTCACGTGATTCACTACCATGTGTTTCCCGTAGTAAACACAGAGATCCTGAACCTCAATGCTGCTGCATTGTGTGCCTGCCTCGATAGCACAGGTATTGAGCCTGACAGCGGCCATCAAATCAACCACTTTTATACCTCTTCGTAAAATGACTTTTCAAAAACAGAGCGCTTGCGGTCAATCCCATCGTAATGACAAGCAGCACCAGCGCTGCCGTGTACTGGTAAGATTCCATGACCCCTTGCACCGGGGAGCCTAAACTGCGTCCGAAGTGTGAATCGAAAATCAGGTAGGCCAGCGATGTGGTTTCATGGGTTGGGCTAACGCCGAATTCCCCCGTGCCCGCGATTAAAAATATATTCACCAGCGCACCGGCTGCCTCGGCACAACCAAGCAACACCCCGGTTATGATACTGGGCATGGCCCAGGGTAACTGCAGGTGGAACAAGCTGTACTCCTGAGAGGCGCCCAGTGCCAGCGATCCCTCCTGGATGTCTGCCGGCAGAGAATTCAGACCCTCCTGAGTGGACCTGGCGATGAGGGGGATAACCAGCAGCGATATGAAAAATGAGGCAAACAGGTATGAACTGCGGCCGGCTTGTAACGTGCCGTTAATGTCATACCCAAATCCGTGGAACAGGTAGTATAGCGCACTGCCCATCGCCGGAACATTAAGCAAATTCAAGGCCGCCAGCAGCAAAACAATCCCGGATATGGCCCTGAGCGCCGTGGTCGCTACGTTCATTAGCATGGCGGTCCGCCGCCCTGCATATTGCGTTACAAACACTCCTGAAGCTATACCAATCGGCAGGGCGATAAAGGTAGTCAGCCCCATCAACAAGAACGTGCCCATTATATGGTTCAACATGCCTGGTTGTTGAAAAGGGATGTATGAAAAAACCGGCCAGCCATCAACCCATGTTTCAACTATCTGTAACTGAGAGGCGAAAGGCTGAGTGAATAAGTCCCAACTCAAGCCGGTCGTCCCCCTGGCTATGAGAAAAACTATAATCAGTGCATATGCTGCCAGCGCTACTACTGCCGGCAAAATGAACACAGGGTAGCGGGCTACATCGGAACCACGGGGGGTCGCACCAAGCGCATAGTACATCGAATATGATAGTGCCGGGAGAGACAGAGCTAACATCAAAATGCCTGAGAACAACGACCTATGAATGATGCCATGGATATCCAGCCCCACGAAGTACTCGGGTAAGAGAGGAACCGTGATTGCTGCAATCAGCGCGGCCCCGGCTAATATGAGTAGCACAATTCTTTTCCGGGGCAATCCGCGGCTGACCGAAGAAAGTAGAATCAATCCCGCGCCGAGGGCATAAAAAGCTGGCTTCAGCCACATTTCCATCTGGTTCGAAATCAGCGCCCCACACCCCAGCAGGACCGAAATAGCCGCCAGTGTACCGGACACCCAAGCCGCAAGCTTCGCCATTGAAACGGAGGTGAAACTGCCAGGCCAACCACCGACCATCGACAACCGCTTTTCGAGCAGGCTGTTCATATTGAACTATGCGCCATAATCTTAAATATCGAACAATGCAACGTCTGCTAAACCTCCACTAATACCGTTCTGGCACTGCGATTCAGCCACTTGCGTTGCCAGTACATCGAAAAGCCGATAGCTGCAAAAGCTGCTATCAGCAAAATAAGCCCGATAAAACTTGCCACTGATTCCCCGACCGGTCCCACGCCATGGGCCCGCGTCAACCCCCCAGCTGCTAGCCCGGCTACGGTTGACGTCAGCGGGGCTGTGCGCTCTAAAAGATCAAAGAGCGGGCTGGGCAGGGTCCGAGCCCCAAACCCGATTGCATAAGCGACAATTATGGCATCCCCCAGTGCAATCAACATGCCCAGAACGAGCACATTAACGATTCCGGGAAACGCCACCGGCAAAGTGACGGCTTTCAGGGTGTACCATCGATTCGCACCGAGGGAGGCGGAGGCTTCTTTCAATTTCGAAGGCACGTTCTGAAATACATCATCCAAAAGCGGCATCATGAACGGTACCAGCAACAAGGCCAGCATCAGCCCGCCCAGTAATGTGCAACTGGCATCGCCGGGCAGCATGTTCGGCGGAGGCAACTGGTCCAGCGGCAGGTCCTTCCCGGCAAATTTCGGCCAGAGAAACCAAAGAAAGAAGGAGGAGGACATCATGGCGATAATTACCGGCGGTATGCCGGATAGAAAACCAAGCGTCGGCCGTATCAAGTTGCGGGAGAAACCGCTTGAAAAATCGTTAGCCAGAATGGCGAAAGCCAGCGAAATAGGGAAAGCGACCGCAACCGATATCAGTACTACCAGGAATGTACCCCAGAGGGCCGGCAGCAGTCCATAATACAGGGTGGCGGGATTCACCGGTATCGTTTCGGGCCCGGGAACGAAAAGGTTGGTAAACAATCTTCCCCCCAACGTTTGGATGGCGGTGGCGCTTCCTGCCACCAGGCTGATAGTGATAGCGACCAGTGCGGCAACCGGCACGAGCGCCAGCACAAGAAAAAGTGTCCTGGCGCTGAAAATATGCTTTCTTATCTTCATTAACATTTTCATGCTTCCGCTACTTGTTCGGCCAAAAGAAAACCCGCTCCCTGCAGCATGGCCTGGCCGGCAGCGGAGGTTAGATAACTCACAAGCTCAAGGGTGGCCGGGGCAGCATCATCACGCACAAGCACGTGTATCTCACGACACAATTTATAGCTGCCGTCGATTACACTTTCCGGCTGCATGAGAGGATCAATGCCGTCGATACTCAGTACGCGTACCGAAACGTGCTGGGGGGCTATAGTCATTACCCTCCGGGAGGCAAAGGCAACTTTAAAAGCGAAATCCTGCGTTCCGTAGTCGGCTGAATAGACGGAACTGTTGAACTCGTATGAAAGTATTTCTTCTTCCTTGTCGTATTTGGGTGCCGTAAAACTCTTTCTGTTTTGCAGCATCTCGTTTTCGTTGAGCCCCAGTGCGTTGAAAATCACCGTCTGGGTATCGAATTTACCCGGCGGAAAGACGAAAGACGTAAAAATCGGTTTTGGCTGCGGAATCCAGGCTACCGCATCCACTGTCCACAACCAGCTCTGGGGGTCCAGGCCCGTATTACGCGTGAAATATTCCCCCTCCCACTTCCAGTTGCCGTCAGCGAACATCTGGCGCAGGGCGTCGTAGCTGATACCTTTTAGCCCGGTGGTCTTACGCAGCGGTAGTCCTCCGCCGTTTGCGATGCCGCCTGTATAGGAATTGTCGTCAATAATCAGGCACACCGCATCCAGCGCGATGATATAGTCCTTTAACCCCGCCTTCTCCTCTTCGCTCGGCGCCCGCCCCAGAAAAACAGCTTCAGCACTTCCTTTTTTCAGTTCTTCGATGCTGTCCGAAGATACCACCATATCCACATAGTCTACCCGCACCGTTTGATTGAGCATAGCCGCCAGGCAATATAAATCACCCGGTCCCGAAACCCGTATACCGGTACCGGTATGAACTTGAGCTTCGGGCAAACAGGCCGGGAGGGCCGATGTTACCACCAGCAATCCCCCCGACAGCCACCAGAGTAAAGATTTTGGGTTCATGGCGTTGCGCTCAATACCGCTCCGTTTACGGCATGATGGTAATCTGGCCGTTTTGGATGGTTGGTTTCATGTCGTTAGTATCTACACTGTTATCGCCCAGTTTCACATTGGCCAATTTGAATTCCGCAATCCCGCTGGCGCCATTTTTGGCAACCATACGCAATATCCAGATACTCCCCGTGCCGGTTGGCCCCAAAAAAGTGCCGTCAGGTCCCGGAGCTCCTGACATGGCCATCATGACCATCCCGGTCGTTTTAACAGTCTGAGGAAACTGCCCGTTGGTATTGTCAATGGCAGGATTCTCATTGGGCAACACGAAAATGTCGCCTCCATTCTCCTGGGCGAATGATTTGAAATATTCACCCTGCTCGGTGGCAACACATTCCACTTTTGCAGGATTCCAGCTTATGGTGAACTGTGTTCCCCGGGTAGGTTGGGTGGTACTCACTGTCAGTACAAGGTCGAAGCTGTCACCCGCTTTGACCGAACTGCTCGACGCAATCAAGCTCATCGTAGCCCCCGTAGGGTTGGCGGCAGTGGAGGAGAGGGACGCGGTACTTGTGGTCACCGTCGCGGTGTTGGAGGCAATCGAACTGGTTTTCGGGGGTGTTGCCCCGCCACATCCCAGCACTGATCCCAGTAAAAAGACCAGGCAGACCATTAAGCCCGTAGCATTCAGACGATTGGACAGCTTTTGCATTTTTATGCTCCTCTTCTATAGTTCATGTATATTTATTGATTCCGAAATGTCGGCCAGGGGCGGTTTCTGGGAATACAGGTTGTGTCCACTGCCGCTATCCTGTCCTGAACTCATGTCATTAACAAAACTGATAACGATTTTTCCCCCGTTTTGAGGGATGATAACTTTGCCGTCGGCAATCTGGACGCCGGGGGCGTTGCCGTAATTTGTGGGGCTGGCTCCTCCCGCATTCCGGTAGGAAGCCGTGGGAGGTGACAGCACTCTGTTGTGCCTGCCACCCACTTCGCGCACCAGCGACCTGCGGCGTGAGGTAATTAAATAGATAGCCAACAGTACCAGCAGCAGGCTGACGGCCGCCACCGTCATGATAATCGATGCCTCGCCGAAGTTATAACCTATTGTGGAGGCCAATCCGCTGTTGGCAATGAAAACAGCATAGACACTGAAATGGCTGATATACCCTACCAGGCTCGAATTCAGTGTATCAATGGTGAATTCCGACTTCACCCATCGGGAGATGCCCTGATCGAAGAAAGCCAGATAGATGTCTTCGATTCTTTCCCCGTTTTTCAGCAGCTCAGGCCTGATACGGTAGGTTATTTGTAACGGGTCACTGAAAGTCGCTCCGCTGGGAGAAAATACGAATGACTCAATCAGCTGGCTGGAAGACGGAAGCGCGGGAAGGTATCCTGGCACATCAACAGAAATATGCGTCAAGGGACGGCCGTCACTTTCCAGTGCCCGAGAACCGCTTCTTAGCCCTATCTCGAGTTCTCCGCTGCGCCCGAAAACCAGGATTCCGCTATGTTCCTGCTGGACCAACCCGTATTTATTGACCAGTTGACTGATATCCATCACGTTTGCGACGGGCGAACGAGATGGGGAATTGGTGGTGGTGACAGGAGTTCCCGGGAAGGTGGTTGGAAAGGTGGTTGAAACCGTGGTGGAAGGGGTAACCGGGGACGTGGTGGTAATGGTTGTGGTTGATGTACTGGTTGATGACGGGGGTGTAGAAGTGGAAGTGCTCGCCGGCGGGTTGGTTGACGTCGTCGTGGTCGTAGTCGGCGTAGTGGTCGGGTTGGTGGTCGTGGCGGTGGTCGGAACGGAAGTCGTCGTCGTTGTCGTCGTCGTGGTCGTTGCCGGCAACCCGGTGTAGGCAAAAGTGCCAGTCACGCTTCCGGCGGGAGTGCTGACCGTGACGATTACATTGGCAATGGCCGAACTACCTAAATTAGGAACAGTGGCATTCATGTGCTGGGAATCAGTCACTACCAGGGCCTGCGCGGCCATGTCATTGAACTTGACGAGGGTCGCCCCAGCCACAAAATTGGCTCCGGATATGACCACGCTGTCGCCGGATTGGCCGCTGGCGGGATTGATGCCGGTAATGGTTGGTGCTGCGGAAGATACGGCTTCGATTGTTATTTGGCCGCTGTTGACCGTTGGATGCAGGTCGTTGGTTTCTGGTGTGCTGTCGCCCAGTTTGATATCGCTGAGTTCGAAAGCTACACCGCCGCTAGCCCCGGCCTTGGCGGTCATGTGCAGGACGAACACATCACCCTCCCCTGATGGACCCAGGTAAATGTCATTAGGACCCAAGGGTGCGCCCGCCAGGCTGACGGTGAGCCTGGTCGGAATAGCAGGATTGGAACTGACATTTTTAGGGAATCTGCCTGCGGTGTTATCCGCCGGGTTGCTGCTATTGTATCCCGTATAGTAAGCGGTAGTGCCGTCGGCGGCATGGGCTGTGACGAACGATTCGAAGAAGTCCCCCTTGGTTACCGAGTCGCACTGAACCTTGGCGGCATCCCAGTTCAGCACAAATTGTGTCCCCAGCACCATGGTATTGGTATTAATTCTTATGGCAACGTCGAATTGGGAACCTGGGCTGACACTGGCTGCCGACGGAACGGTACTGACACTGCTGACGGCAGCGTCTCCCATAACTGTCGTGGCCTTTATATTTGCCAGGACTATAAGCAGCGCCAGCGCTATTTGAATAAATCTTCTATTCAAGGCATATCTCCGTTTTTAAATACAACCACACAACCGGTCCCCTACTGACCGGTCCCGAATGACATATTTGATCTTACATCTACCATCTACCCGGTTATCGTCGTGTTTTTGAACCAATGCTAACTCTCCTCCACTTTCCGCCGGCGCATTTCCATCACCAGAATCACTCCCAGGACAGCCGCTGCAGTTCCTCCTACAATTACCGCTAACATCCAGCCGGATGAACCGGAGGACGCTAAACCGGAACCTCCGCTGTAACTATTCGCGGGTGCAGTAAGCGCGGTTTTGCCGCCCAGTCCAATAATCGTGCCGCCCAGTCTCGAAACCGGCACCTCGCCGGACACGAAGCGTTCGGCCGGGGAAACCACCGTGTTGGTGCAGAGATACCAGCGCCCCATACTGAAATAAGCCAGGAATAAACTCGTTTCGTCGAAACCCCGAATTTCGTCTGGATTGTAATACACTTTCACCGTTACCACGCCAAGATTCGACCCGCTGACAGCGACACCAACGAACTTGATCCCGGACTTGCCCGTGCCTCCTTGATTCGTTCCTGCCGCAAACGGGATGCCCGTATTCGGTTCGGAATTGAATCTGCCTGCACTCATACTTCCGTCAGCCTCGTTTCCAGTTAGAAACAGTTCGATGGCAGCCTCGCTGCGCCCGTCCAGATAACCTGCAAAGCCGGATTGGAAACCGACTGACCGGATGCTGCTTTCTACAATTTCGGGAGGCAACAACCCGCGGGCGTCGGTGACAACAGTTGTTACGGCAGGCTGGGTAATGGTGGTGGGCGAAACCGTTGTCCTGGCAGTAGTAGTTGAAGGCGGGGTGGTCGGAATGGAATTAGTGGTCGTAGTAGTGGGGGCGTTAGTGGTGGTGGTTGGCGGCGCGGTCATGGTAGTCGTAGGGGGAATGGTTGAAGTTGGCGCAATGGGCCCGGTCTGAAAGTACATGATGGCAGCCTGACTTGTGCCGATAACGTTGCTGGCCGTCACCTCCCAGCGGTATTTGACCCCCGAAACCAGTGTGTTAGCGGGCAGTGAAATGTTGGGTACGTTCAAAGCGTTGCTTTCATAGACGACGTCACTGGCGGAAAACGGGTCGCGTTTGACGGATACCAGATATGTCTCGGCCCCAAAAACTGTGTTCCACTGTAAAAGCGGAGTAAGCGTATCCACTAGCGGACCGGGGGCGGTGCCGGCTCCCGGCGAGATGGGTACCGGCATCACCGGCACAGCCGCCTCAAGCACGTTGAAGCTGCGGGTGAAGGTGTACTCGACACCGCTTGTCAGCGAAATGGTAGCAGTCGCGGTGTAGCCGCCCACATTGAGCCCATTGGCATAGCGCGTGTAGATTGTCCGCGGAAAGCCGGGCATTATGGAGGGCGCATCAACCAGGGACTGATTCTCCCAGATTATCGCCTGAGCATTATTTTTGATTGTAATTTTAATAGTGGAGCCAACGATACGTACGTTGCCGGTATTCTCGAAGGTGGTGAATATCTCTAACGGCTGACTCTGAAACGCCCCGCTAAATTCCATAGCCGTTATCTGCCCGCTGATAACCGGGGTAAATGATGTGGAATCTACTATGATAATGATTGGAATGATAACTCCGGTTATCAGGGCAACCCCGCTGTCTCCGCTATCTATGGTATGGAAATACAAGGCAGCGTATTTTTCTCCGGGGGCGGTGCCGCCAGGTACGGTCATGGTCACGTGCACCGGTTGATTTTCCCCGGCCGGCAGCAACGATTTATCCAGCGTTATCCAGTTGCGAGCCGTCTGTGAGGACGTATCCATCTCAGGAGGAAGCGGCTGTATCGAACCCCCCGGATTTTGCGCCAAGCCTGATACTTCAAGCTGCAGCGGAGAACCGGTATCCACATTTATGGTGTACTCTTTGGAGGACCCGGCGCTGATCAAGTCGCCATTTATCACGCTGGGTTGCACGATAATCGTCCCCGGCGCAACGGCCATCACCGGAATACCCGGTGTGACGTTCAAAACCAGCAGCATCAGAGCCGCCACCCAGACGAAAATCCGCTTAGTCACTTTCAAATTAACTCCTATACCCTTTGATTTGGTTCAATCGGGGAACCCGGGAGGTTTATCCATATGCTCCCGGGTTCCCCCTCGCAATTACCAGTCGGTATTGGAGGCGTTGAATGAAACCACGATGTGATAGGAGTAGGCTGAGGACAGCGCGGCGTCGGAGGCGACCACTTTCTGGTCGTAGTTGAGCGTTCTGTCTTCGCCCAGATTCACCGTTTCATCGGTGGGGTCGGTCACCTGACCGTCGGTAACACCTTTGGCCAGCAAACTGGGGGTGCTGGTGAGGCTGACCAGATTGTTAACGGGGTCATCCTGCTCGGGCTGAGTGCCCAGGTACCCGCCAGTAGTGCTGACCCGCAGGGCATTCTTGAGCTTGACCGCGGCAGTGTAATTGCCGGTAGCGATTTCCCATTTGGTCATTTTCCCATCGACAATATCGCTGGCGACGGATATCTGCCAGGGGCGGTTGCTCTTGACGTTCAGAATGCCATCCTCATGGTTTTCACCCAGAAGCATGGTACCAAAATTGACTGCCGAAGGCTGTGAAAAGCTCAGCGTACCGGAGATGGTACCGTTGACATCGCTCAACTGCCCATCGGGAGCCGGAACGAAAGCATATTGACCGGAACCGGTGTTGTTGCCTTCATTGCTTTCGTTGATTTTGTTGGAGCTGTCCACTGTTACGACGAAGTTATCGCTTTGCCCGCTGATAACTATCGACGGAGAGGTGACCACCAGGAAAGAGCCGGCATTTATGGCCGGAATGGAAACGGTCAAAGGGGAACCGGTGAGGTCGCCGGTAATGGAAGCGGAGGAGCTGCCGGCTACCAGGTTACCAATGTTGGATACGCGGAATGAAATGGTGTAGTTGGCATCGGTGCCGGTGGCCACAATCTGCGAAACCGTCAGGTCGGGAGAGGGAGGAGTGCCGACCGTGATGGTGGCGGGGGTAAGGGCGGTAGTCAGAGGATCAGGAACGGCATCGGCTACATAGGACGCAGGGGTCAAGGTGATGACCTGGAAACTATTGTCGGCAGCGGCCAGGGCGGTGAAGCTGAGAGTAACCCAGGTACCATTACCAGTGACAGTAGTCGGACCGCCAGTGGTGGAAGTTAAGCCATTGATCTGGCCGAGGATGTTGTTTATCTTGCCGTTGGCTATGGTTACGCCCACATTGTACTGATCAGGACCGAAGTATTTGGGGGCGTCGAAGTAGGTGGCGCTGTTGCATTGCAGCATAGCCGGGTTGAAGGTCAACGAGGCTTGTCCGCCAGCCACCTGAGCCGCGGTGGCGATATCCAAAGTCACGCTAAAAGTGGCCCCGTTGGCCACGACTTTGGACTCGAGTGCCATTTTGTTGCCGGTTACCTGTACGTTGGAGTTGACCAGCAATGTAGCCAGTTTATTCGCGTTAGCATCGGCGACAAAAGAAATCGTTTCATCGAGTATGTTCTTTTCTACTAAAGAAACGGTGGTCGCGCTGTCGTTAGCAGCGGCCTGGGCGGTGAAGTTGAGCACTGCCCAGACGCCGGTGCCGGTAACGGTGGTCGGGCCGCCGGTGGTGGAAGCCAGTACCTGGATGGTGCCGGCAACGTTATCGATGACAGGGGTGACGTTGTATTCATCCGTACCGAAGAAGCCGGTGTAGTCGGCACTGTTGCACTGAAGTTTGGTGGCATCAAAGCTGAGGAAGGCCTGCGCGCCGGCGATAGCCGAAGAGGTATCAACGGAGAGATTCATGTCGAAACTCGAGCCGTTGTAAACCGTCTTGGATTCGAGAATCAGATTGTTGGCATCGGCCATTACCGGTGTGACCAGGGCCACACTGGAGCACAGCGTCGCCACGACCAGCAGGCTGCGTAGCAGTATGTGTCTTATCGAATTCATTATTTACTCCTTCAATTACTTGCGTGTCTGTCGCTTAGGACGGGAGGATGCTGACGCCAACCCAGTTGCCGACCTGAATCAGGTCGAGAACGTCAATTGCGCCGTCAGCCTTGACATCGGCGCGGATGAAGCGAGGTGTCCCGGTCTGTCCGACAGCATTGCCGACCTGAATCAGGTCCAGCACGTCAACGGAATTGTCAACTTTAACATCTTGGTCAGGAACGAGTTTGAGAAAACCGGTGGAAACAACAGAAGCCTGGCCGGCGCCGTCGGTAGCACGAATCCAGTTAATGAAAGTGGTAACATCAGCGGCATTGGCCGGAGACCAGTCATTGGCGGTGCAGAGGTGCAGGAAGCGTGAATAGGGGTAGCAGGGATTGGTAGTGGCGCCTTTACGTGCATAGACGTTGATGGCTGTCGGGGACCAGGCGATGAGGTCACCATCGACAACCTTGAGGGTTTTGACATTGGTTCCGTAGTCGAAGCCCAAACCCACATAGCCGAACTGTCCAGTGGCGGTGGGCAAATCGATAGCCTCGCGCATTTCAACGTTGGAATCCAGCCGATTCAACCCAGTGGCATCGATTACCGCGATTTCGGAAGCTTCAACGATGCCCGTTCCGGTAAGCGCCTTGGTCTGATCGATTACGGTAGAGCGGGTTCCAGAGCCAACGATACGCGCCCGGGGCACAATGGGCATATCGGGGCCGCCGAGGGCGTTCCAGTTGGTGATGACTCCGTTGTAGATGTCCTGAATCTGCTGGGGGGTAATCTGGGTAACGCCGGTCACCGTGCTGTTGACGATAAAGCACACGGCATCGCGGGCAATATACCAGTCTATCAAAGTGGGGTAGGATGACTTGATAGTACCTGATGACATACCGATATCGGTAACATGCTGAACCATAGCCAGCTGCCCATCACCGGAACCATTCTGAACTACATCGGCGATGCTGATGCCCGGGTTAGCTGTTTGGAAGGCGACGGTTGCCCCAACTATGATGGGACCGACCGTGGTGGAGCCCTGGAATTTTAGAACTCCCGATACGCCTACCGGTGCCTGGTCAACAACCGCTGCCATAGCCACACTCGGAACAAGCAGCGCAATTGCCGTAGCGATGGTAACCGCGGATATTATTCTTTTACTGTTTAACAACTTTAGCTTTCTCCTTTTATTAACATTTGTGTTTTCCTGCTTCAGATAGTCGGGAGCTGTATTTAATAATTGTCTTGCTTGCTTCTTTCTTTCTAATCCTCCTGGCGAACTGAGTGCAGGCCCAGGCCTTGACAGATAGCGAACCACAACGTAGAATTCTGTTTAGCTTGGGTTCGACCTAAGCACAGGGAAGTCCGGGGTGAATCGCATCGCTTTCTGGCTTCCCTGTACTTTTTGCACTTGCATTCTCATAATAAACTGCCAATGTTAAGACCCAATTAAGACGCCCTTATCTTTTGGTTATTTCGGCGAAATACCCTATCTAGGCGGATCTGTTGGCCTTTTTATATAGTACTTGTGGTTAAACTCAGACAGCTCCAACCGGAGCTGTCTGAGTTTAACCGTCTATCAATCTTGATGGACAGGCAGTGCCATACGCGATAGGTGGCTCGAATTTAAACCGGGCGTCCCTTCTCCCAGATCAGATTCCAAATGCGCCGGTGTTGGTTAACGTATTTCAGAGGGACCCCGGATTTTGTTTCCGTTATGCCCAGTTTGCGCGCGCACGACTTGGCGATTTCCTGTAATGTGAGTCCGTTACGCTCCCCCTCCACCATTAAAGTCGAGCCTAGTTTGGCTATGATCCACTTGTTTCCAAGTTCGTCTTCGAATACCCTTCTAACCATATACCCCCCACTTGCTGCGTTTATTGTTCTGATTCTTCAGATGGAAACCGAACACGCATAAAATTGGTTCTTAATACTAAGACACGTTCAACCCAAGGCCCGGCCTAAAAACAGAGGCCAGACCACAATCCCCACGATAATTTCCCACCACACCAGATGCGCGAAAGAGATGGTGAAAAGCCATCCGATGAACCAGATTACACCCCCGCCAACACCGCATGTACCTTTGTCCATGTAAAATATCCTCCTAATTATTAGTTACATTGCTGGAACGAAAGATACTTAAGCC
>CAZPAL010000004.1:0-20734 GCA_964584525.1 uncultured Dehalococcoidales bacterium
AGGGAATCCTGCGGCTGCTTTTTAATCCACATCTGCGGCAGCCACACCCAGGCGAATTTGCGCTTCACCCCGAAGGAAACCTGGGTTTTAGAGGCTTCAACCTTCACCGCCTCCAGCGAGTCTATATACCGGCGCACATGCTGGAACAGCGCCAGCGAACGCGGGTAGCCTTCAAAAAGGCTTTCAATGGTACAGGCGCCGGTGGATTTCATATAATCCTTATTATAACTCACATGCTGGCGGCACTTAAATCGCTCTGTGTATAATATCAGCATGCCTAAGAATCGCATTTCCGAGCTGCTAGCCTCTCAGGAGGCAATAGATTCTTTCCGCCGCCATTTTTCTTGCCGGCGCTGCGGGGCCTGCTGCACGCAGTTCGACGGCGTCAAGGTTACCAAAGCCGAAATGAAGCGCTTCGACATCCCGAAGGAGGAGTGGGGGGACAAATTCACCATCATGGGCGATACCTACTACATGAAAGAGCCCTGCCCCTACTTCAGCGCCTCTAAATCCGGCTGCACCATATATAAAGCGAGGCTGGAGACCTGCCACCACTTCCCCATGCACACCGTCAAATGCGACGACGGACTGTACCACCTGGGTGTTTCCGAAATCTGCGAGGCGGCGATAGAGGCGCTGGCTGAGGTGGAAATGGGGTGGTCAGGGAGATAGCACCATTGTCATAGCGGGGTAGCCAGGCTACCAGGCTGCCAAGTAAATAGCCTCAACTGCTGCCGCGTCCAGCTTTTTGGGATGTGAACGCAGCCAGGAGGCCGTGGCCAGCGCGTTGGCGGCCAGAGAGGGCAGCTTTTCCCGCTCCACCCCCAGGTCGCGCAGCCTTAAATTCATGCCGACGCGCTTGAGCCAGCCTTTAACCGCCGCCAGCCCGTCCCGCTCCCCGAAGACCTTCTCCCCCAGGCTGTCCAGCCGGTGTCGCCGGATATCGGCCAGCGACGCAAGCCAAGCCGGCAGCAGGGCGGCCAGCCCGTTGCCATGAGCCATATCGTAAAGCCCTGAAAGTGGATGCTCCATGCCGTGCAGAGTCATGCTGCCGCCCCCGCCGCCCAGCCCGGCAAAATCGGAACAGGCCACCGTGCTGGCCCAGCTAAGCTGGCTGCGGGCTTCGATGTCCTGCAGGTTTTCCAGCGCCCGCGGCAGATAATCCACCACCAGTTTCATGGTGGTCTCCTGTATGCCGTCGGTGAGCGGTTGCGGGTTCGAAGTCGTTATGTAAAGCTCGATGACGTGACAGAAAATGTCCACCCCGCCCTGGGCCGTCGGCCTGGCCGGCAGGGTGAGTGTCAACTCCGGGTCTATGATGGAAAGCACCGGAAAGGCGCAGCGGTCGCCCACCACGCATTTATCATGCGTCTGCCAGTTGGTGATGACCGCGCCGTCATTGGATTCGGAACCGCTGGCGGCCACCGTGGGCACGGTGATGAGTTTGGGGGTGTCGCCGCTGATTTTTTCGCGTGTTTCTACATAGTGCCAGATGGGTTTGCCCCCGATGGCGGCTATCACCATGCCCTTGGAGGCGTCCATAGGGCTGCCCCCGCCAAGGGCGATGACCAGGTCGAGTTCCCGCTCGCGTATGACGGCGGCGCCTTCGTCAACCGTGCTGGAACGCGGATTGGGTTCCACCTTATCGAAAATGGTCACAGCCACGCCGTGCTTCTCCAGGTCGGCCACAGCCCGGTCCAACAGCCCGCTTTTACGGCTGGAACTCTTGCCGGTTACCAGCAGCGCGCGTTTGCCGATGGCTGCGGCTTCCGCCCCCAGCAGCATGAAGCTGCCGGCGCCTGAAATGATTCTGGTGGGGATATAAAATTTAGTAATCATGGGATAATTATAACACCCGTTTTCGGAACGCACCTACCCTGGGGGAAAACGCCAGAAAGGCTGAAGCATCGCTTTTCCTTCGTGTCATGCTCGAGGAACGAGCGAAGCGAGAGACGAAGCATCTTGGGTTGGGCGGCGTTCGCGTTATTTGTTATATGTCATTACGAACTTGCGCAGCAAGTGTGGCAATCTCGTATCCGGTAAGTAAATATTCCCCTCCCAGGATTCTTCGGCCATTCTTCATGGCCTCCAGAATGACACCCGTACGGAATTGCCATGCTGGAGAAACAAGGGCAGCCTCTTCCTTCGTGTCATGCTGGAGGAACGAGCGGAGCGAGAGACGAAGCATCTTGGGTTGGGCGGTTCGTCTATTGCCGCAATTCTGTTAAACTAACCGCATGCTCAAAAAGCAGTACTACATCTATTTTCTGACTTCAGGATCGAATACCGTACTCTATGTCGGTGTGACAAATAATCTCAAACGCCGCATCCTCGAACATAAAAACCGCCTCGTTGAAGGATTCTCGAAGCGCTACCGCCTCGAAAAACTGGTTTATTATGAAACCTGCGCTGATATCAATTCCGCCATTTCGCGTGAAAAGCAAATCAAAAAATGGCTGCGACGTAAAAAGGTCGAGTTGGTTCAAAGCGATAACCCCGAATGGCATGACTTGTACGATTCACTGTAGCCCCGCCCAGGATGTTTCAGCCATTCATCATGGCTTCCGGCATGACACCGGGGAACTTATTCCCCCCGCCCCTCCAGCCACTTTTGCTTCTGGGCCAGGCGCACCGCCTCGTCGGTGGTGCGGTAGCGGGAGAGAAAATCCTGCTTGAATGCCGGGAACCTGTCCTCCAGGATGGACTGCCGGATACCCCCCATCAGCCGCGCCAGAAAGCGCAGGTTGTGTATGGTGGCCAGCCGGTAGGCCAGCAGTTCGCCGGCGCGGAATAAGTGGTTCAGGTAAGCCGCGCTGAAGTGGCGGCAGGTATAGCAGTCGCAGTCCGCTTCCAGCGGAGCGTCCATTTCCTTGTAAGCGGCGCTGTCGATATTGACCCGCCCGGCGGCGGTAAAAAGCGCTCCGTTCCTGGCCACGCGCGTCGGCAGGGCGCAGTCCAGCATATCCACCCCCAGGCTGACCGCCTGAAGGATGTCCTCCGGCGCGCCCACCCCCATCAGGTAGCGGGGCTTGTCCCCCGGCAGGTGCTCCAGCACGCGCTCCGTCATCTCCCAGGTGGTGTCCTTGGCCTCGCCCACGCTCAGCCCGCCCAGCGCGTAACCGGGGAAATCCAGCCCGGCCAGATACTCGGCGGATTCCCGCCGCATTTCGGCTGAAAACCCTCCCTGCACGATGGCGAAGAGCTGCTGGTCTTCCCGCGTCTGCGCTTTAAGGCACCTCTCCGCCCAGCGGTATGTGCGCGCCATAGCCTCTTTCACTTTAGCGGCCGGGGCGTCCGGCCGCGACGGCTCGTCCAGCACCATGATGATATCCGCCCCCAGTTTCTCCTGTAACTCGACGGCTTTTTCAGGCGAGATGAAATGGCTTGACCCATCAATGTGAGA
The DNA here is from genome assembly GCA_964584525.1 of uncultured Dehalococcoidales bacterium. Classification (GTDB taxonomy): domain Bacteria; phylum Chloroflexota; class Dehalococcoidia; order Dehalococcoidales; family UBA1222; genus CAZPAL01. The sequence goes on from CAZPAL010000004.1 coordinate 3,404, forward strand.
ACGGAAAGCCACGCCGTCGTCAGTCACCTTAGCCAGCGTGGACAGGCTGAATACCTGGTAGCCGCCGCTGTCGGTCAGGATTGCGCCGTCCCAGTTCATGAAACGGTGCAGCCCGCCCAGCTTTGCCACGGTATCGGCCCCGGGCCGCAGGTAGAGGTGGTAATTGTTGCACAGAATCAGGTTGTAGCCCAGCGCCCGGATTTCGTCCGGGGTGAGGGTTTTGACCGTGGCCTGGCTGCCCACCGGCATGAAGGCGGGGGTGAGCAGCGTGGCGTGGGGAGTGGCCAGCGAGCCGGCCCGCGCCCCCGAAAGCGGGCTGGTCCTATGCAGAGTGAAATTATCCACGCCCGCTACCGCAGCCAGATGTCCAGGCACATCGCCAGGAATATCAGCCCCAGGTAGGGGAAGCTGGAAAGCTTATAAAGCTTCCAGGCGGAACGTGAACTGTAAGAAGTCACCAGGCGCGTGCTGGCGAAAAGCATCATGGCCCCCAGTATGACAGCGGCGGTCAGGTAGAGCCAGCCGTAACCCGCCACGAAGTACAGGCTAACCCCCACCACGTTGAGCGCCAGCGCGAAGAACAGCAGCACCGCCACCGCGCTCTTTACCGGCACGTTCATGGGGAAAAAGGTGAGCCCGGCCCCGATGTACTGCTCGCGGTGTGAGATCATCACGCTCCACACATGCAGCGGCAGCCAGGCCACGATGAGCAGGCAAATCAGCCCGATTTCCCAGTTGAAAGCCGGGTTGACGGCAAACCAGCCCATCAGCACCGGGGCGCAGCCGGCGATGGCCCCCTGGGGGAAAACACAGATGACGCGCTTGCGGAAAACCACCGCCGCCGCGGTGCCCACCAGGTTGGCGGCGAAGGCGTAGGGGTGCAGCCACCAGGAGAGGACCAGCCCGGTGGCAACCAGAATCAGTATCCATACCAGGCCATGCCAGGCCGGATAGATGCGCCGCGTGGGGAAGACCCTGAACTGCGTGCGCCCCATTTTAGCGTCCAGGTCCCGGTCCAGGTAATTGGTAAGCCCGTTGGCGCCGCCGCTGGCGATGAGGATGGTGGCCACCGCCGCCAGCAATATCCCCGGGGACGGGCTTCCGCCGGCGCCCACGATGACCGCGCAGAGGCCTATGAAACCCAGCAGCAGCGTTTCCCTGGGTTTCAGAACCTCGATGTAATTCTTGACTGTGTTCAGCATAGTTTTTCCGATGCCAAATTATACATCCGGCGGGGCAGGGGATTCCGGCGGGCGGTTTTCGTTCAGGTATTCCTGCAGAATGACCGCCGCCGCCAGCGCGTCGTCGTGGGCGGGCGCCGTCTGTTTTTTACCGGTGTGCCCCTGGCGGTAGAGTTCGCGCGCTGTCACCGTGCTTAACCCCTCGTTCCAGAACACCAGCGGCACGTCGAGATGGGAAGTCAGGCCGACGGTGAAAGCCATCACCTTTCTTGCCTGCTCGCTGACTTTCCCCGTCAGAGACACCGGCATCCCAACCACCACCCGGCCCGCTTTGTGTTGGGCTATCAGTTCCAAGATATGCCCGAAGTCGGTGTCGTAGTCCTCGCGCTGGATGATACCCAGCGGGGAGGCCAGGATTTCCAGCGGGTCCGAAAGAGCTGTTCCGATGCGTTTATCCCCCACATCAAGGCATAAGATGCGCATGTTATGTCCCCCGGTTGCCCGTTTTGATAATGCCCGCTACTGCCGCCAGGGCGGCGTCCAGCCGCTCCAGTTCCTTGCCGCCTCCCTGGGCCAGCCCGGGTTTGCCTCCCCCGCCGCCGCCGGTGATGGCCGCCACCTGGCGGATAATCTGGCCGGCGTGGAAGCCCCTGACAGTCAGGTCGGGGCTGACGGTAACCACAAAATACGGTTTGCCTTCGTAAGCGGTGCCCAGCACGACGACGGCACTGTCCAGGCCGTCCCGCAGCGCATCCGCCAGTTCGCGCAGGATTTCCGGCGGCGAAGGCTTGATGCGGGCCGCCAGCAGCCTGATCCCATTGACTTCGGCTGCGCGGCGCAGCAGTTCCGGCACCTCTTTAAGCGCCAGTTCCCGCTCCAGGGCCTGCGCGCGCTTCGCCTCATGTTCATGGCTTTCAAGCAGGGCCTGAAGGCGCGCCTCCAGCGTTTCGGGCGTGGCTTCAAGCAGCCCGGCCAGCTTTGACACGGCCATGTTATTCTGCGCCGCCAGGCGCTCGGCCGCCTGACCGGTGACGGCCTCAATGCGCCGCAGTCCCGCCCCGATGCTGCTCTCGGCGGTAATCTGGAAGAGGCCGATCTCGCCCGCCGCCGCCACATGCGTACCGCCGCACAGCTCCACGCTGACCGGCGGCCTGCCCACCGACAGCACGCGCACGCTGTCGCCGTATTTTTCATCAAAGAGCGCCATGGCCCCGGCGGCGACGGCTTCTTTATAGGGAAGCTCGCGGTCATAGACGACGTGGTTGGCGCGGATTTCATGGTTGACGATAGCTTGCGCCTCGGCCAGCTGGCCGGCGCTGAGTGCGGAAAGGTGCGAAAAATCGAAGCGCAGGTAGTCCGGTGCCACCAGCGAACCGCGCTGCTGCACGTGTTCGCCCAGCACGCGGCGCAGCGCGTAGTGCAGCAGGTGGGTGGCTGTGTGGTTGCGGGCGATGTCTGAGCGGCGCTCGCCGTCAACCTCGGCGGTGACCGGGTCTCCTACCGCGAAACTACCCTCGGAAACGGTGCCCTGGTGCAGAGTGGCTTGAGCGCCGAGCTTGACGGTGTCGGTAACGCTGAACAGCCCGCCCTCGGCGATAATGCGGCCGGTATCTCCCATCTGGCCGCCCATCTCGGCGTAGAAAGGGGTGGTGTCCAGAACCAGCCCGGCCTGCTGCCCGGCGCCGATTTCATTCACATCCTGGTTGGCCACGATTATGCCCAGCACGCGCGTGCTTTGCGCAAGAGCGCTGTAACCCGTGAATTTGGTGGGCTCGAAGGCTTGCGCCAGCGCAGCGTTGTCCTTGCCGGTTAAACCGAATTTCTGGCTGCCGCGCGCCTTGCGGCGCTGCGCTGCCATCTCATGGTCGAAGCCCGCCATATCCACCGACAGCCCGCGGTCCGCCGCCACTTCGCGCGTCAGTTCCACCGGGAAACCGTAGGTATCGTAAAGCTTGAAGGCCTGGGCGCCGGCGATGGTCCCGCCAGCCGCTGTTCCGGCTATGATTGTTTCCAGCAGTTCCAGGCCGGTGCTCAGCGTTTCGGCAAAACGCTCTTCCTCCCGGCGGACCACGTCCAGCACGAAATCGCGCCGTTTCAGGAGTTCGGGATAGGCGTCCCCCATGCGGCTGATGGTAAAGCCCGCCATGTCCACCAGGAAGGGTTTGGTCAGCCCCAGCCGGCGGCCGAAGAGCGCTCCCCGCCTGAGCAGGCGGCGCAGCACGTAGCCCCGACCGTCGTTGGAAGGCAGCACGCCATCGGCAATAAGGAAGGCCACCGCCCGGCCGTGTTCGGCCACCACGCGCATCGAGCGGTCGTCCTCCGGGCTAGTCCCGTAGCTCCTGCCGCTGATTTGGGCCGCCCGGCCCAGCAGCGGCTGGAAAAGGTCGGTATCATAAACGGTGGTTTTACCCTGCAGCACGGCGCTGATGCGTTCCAGCCCCATGCCGGTATCGATGTTGGGTTTGGGCAGCGGCGTGCGCCGCCCGTCCTTATCCTGATAATACTGCATGAAAACCAGGTTCCAGATTTCACAGAAGCGCCCGCATTTGCAGGCCGGGCCGCAGGCCGGGCTGCCGCAGCCCATCCCGGCGCCGAAGTCATAATGGATTTCGCTGCACGGTCCGCAGGGGCCGCTTTCGCCGGCAGGCCCCCAGAAATTGTCGGCATCGCCCAGCCGGGTGATGCGGTCGGCGCTCACCCCGATGGCCCGCCACAGCTCGACGGTTTCGTCATCGGAATCATGCACCGTAATCCGGAGTTTGGCCGCGCTTATGCCGAAACGCCCGGTGATGAGTTCCCAGGCGAAAGCGATGGCCTCGCGTTTGAAATAATCGCCCACGCTGAAGTTGCCCAGCATTTCGAAGAAAGTGAGGTGGGACGCGTCACCCACGCATTCGATATCGGTGGTGCGGAAGCATTTCTGCACCGAAGCCATACGGGGAGCGGGAGGCCTGGCTTCCCCCATGAAGTAGGGCTTGAACTGCACCATGCCGGCTGTGGTCAGCAGCAGGGTGGGGTCACCGTGGGGAATGAGCGAGGAGCTGGGCATGATTTTATGCCCTTTCTCGCTGAAATAGGCCAGGAACATGGCACGAATCTGGTCACCGGTCACTCTGTTCACCCGTTTCACGTATTAACATTGAAGATTGTAATTAATGGGATTAAGGCTGTCAAAGAGTATCAGGCGCCGCACAGGTCCGCCACCAGCAGCACAAGCGCCAGGTCTTCGTCCGAGCTGCCGCTCTTGATGGCGATATCCGCTTCCAGCAGGCGGCGGTAAAAGGCCTTGAGCTGCTCCAGGCTGTACCTGCCGGCCTGGCCGGCTATCTTGCGGTAAATGAAATCCGGCACCCCCATCCGGGCCAGCATGGCGTCGGGCGTGTAGCCTTCCAGTTGCATAGCCTTGTAGCGCACTAACTGGCGCAGCTGACGCGTTATCATGAAGAGCAGGTAAACCGGGGACTGGCCGTCGGCCAGCAGGCGGGTGAGCAACTGGTTGGCGCGCGCGCGCTGCCCGCTCATGACGCTGTCCACCAGTTCGAAGATACCGGCTTCCTGGCTGGCCGGCACCATGCGCTCGATATCGTCCTTTTCTATCTGGCGCCCCGCCGCGTAAGCGATGAGTTTGTCTATCTCCCCCGCCATTACCCATAAATCGCCGCCCACGGCGGAGGCCAGCAGCGTTACCGCTTCGGCGGAAATCTGCCCGCCGCCGCCCTGGACGCGCAGGCGTATCCATTTCTCCAGGGCAGAGCCTTTCAAAAGCGGGTAGGCGCGCACCTCCGCGCCCCTGAGTTCCTTGAGCATGGGGTTAGTCTTGAGCGGGTCCTTGCTTTCCAGTTCGCCGTCCATCAGCACCAGCACGGTGGAGGGAGGCGCGCCGTTCATGATTGCCGCCAGTTCCCCGGCCAGTTCGGCCTTTGTCTCCACCGAGCGCGCGCTTTTGGCCGGCGAGGCTTTACGGGACGTGTCGAAGCGGGCCAGGAGCCCCCTCACGATTACCAGCCGGCTACCGCCGAAAAACGGGAAAGCCTCCGCCGCCGCCCGCAGTTCACCCGCACTCAGGCGCGCGCCCTCCAGTTCGGTGGTGTTATACGGCAGGTTTTCGGCGTCTCCCAGCCCCAGCTTGATATCAGTGAGCGCCCGGCGGCTGGAAAAATCGTCCGGGCCATAAAGGACATGAATCAAAGCGAAACCCCCGCGCCATTTTAACATACCCTAGCCGGGGAGGCTATTTAAACTCCATAGGGGGTGCCGGGGAGTGTTAGAGGGGCGGATGCACTTCTAACATAAGTAAAGGCTGTAATTTAAGGTAGACTGGAAGTTACGGGTGCTGGCTTATCAACCGGACTACCAAACCGCATATGATATCCTTATCCGCTGGACGGCTTTCGGCAATCATGAGAGTAATCGCCACCAGGGCATTGTCGGCGATGCGACGGCCACCATCTGACTTGAACAAGATATTATTCTTTTGTATGAAACACAGGAAAAGGGCAGCTGCGATGCGCTTGTTACCATCTGTAAAACTATGATTCTTGGTTAAAAAGTACAGCAGGTGCGCTGCTTTTTCCTCAAGCGTGGGATAAACATCCTTGCCATCGAAGGTCTGCATTACAGCAGCGAGCGAGCTGCGCAGGCCCTCGTCTTTTTCCAGGCCGAAAAGTTTGGAAGCCCCAAAGCGCTGGCGCATTCCGGCAATTATTCCCAGGGCTTCTTCGTAAGTTATGCCGACGGCAGGCTGCGGCACGCCACTGGAGGCTTTGACGCGCTTGTGGTCGTAGTCATCCAGCAAATCCAGGGCGCCGGCGTATTCGATGACGACATGTAGTAGTGCCTGCGCCTCATCGGAAGAAACGGGGTATCGCTCCAGCACATTCTCCACCAGGCTGAGTGTCTGGCGCAACTCCCTGAGACGCCGCTCGTTAGCGGTGTATCCTTTAACCAGGTGCTCCCGCAGAATGCCGGTAGCCCAAATGCGGAACTGGGTTCCGCGTTTTGAATTAACCCGATAGCCAACAGACAAAATAGCGTCCAGATTATAATATTCAACCTGATAAGTTTTACCATCGGCCGCAGTTGTTGCAAATAATGCAACAACTGAATCATGTTCTAATTCTCCTTCACGAAATACATTGCTCAAGTGCCGCGACACGACAGATTTGTCGCGTTCAAAGAGAGTCGCGATCTGATTGAGATTAAGCCAGACCGACTCCTTCTCCAAACGTATTTCCAGAGACGGAGCGCTCTTGCCAGACTGGTAAATAATAACCTCGCCCTTGTCGTGGGTTTCAGGGGGATGATAGGCCGGGTTGGCTTGCTTGGCCAAATCTGAGCGTTTCATTTGCCTGATGATTATCCTGATTTAGAACTTCTGCCTAAGTATAGCATGACAGATTTTATGCTTCAGCCGCTCATCGCGGCTTCCAGTATGGAACGGGGGAGCCGGTATAAAATCTCCGCGTCCATTCTGGAGGCCATGAGGGATGGCCGAAGAATCCGGGGCGGGCGGCTCCAGTAATTACTATCGAACCACCCAACCCAAGATGCTTCGTCTCTCGCTTCGCTCGTTCCTCCAGCATGACACGAAAGAACGTCCCCCCAGGTGTCATCTTGGAGGCCATGAAGGATGGCCGAAAGATCTTGGGTGGCGGGGCTTTTCAGGTGCTATTCCAAAGGCCATGAGGGATGGCCGAAGAATCCGGGGCGGGGGAAATTAACCTGCGTTTGCAGTACGCCGGGGCGGATAGTAAAATGGGGCAGGATTACGCCGAAGGAGACCTGCCAATGACTGAACCCATGATTACGGAACTCAGGAAACTGTCCTCCATCGCCAGCGATATGTCCCTTTCCGGCAAGCTGCGCCAGGATGCCATCAAATCCATCGGCCAGGTGGGCACGCATGACGCCCTGCTGGCGCTTTTGGATCTGGCAGCCTGTGAAAATTCCCACGCCGATGACCGCAAGCAAGCGCTTAAACAGGCGGGAAAACTGATTCGCTAGTCGCCCCGAAGGAGTATGCATGAGCCTGGATATCGGTATCATCGGACTGTCCGGCAGCGGCCGCACTACCATCTTTAACGCCCTAACCGGCAGTTCAGCCGGCACGGGCGGTTTCGGGGGCGCTGGGCAGCCGCACGTCGGCATCGCCAGGGTGCCCGACGAGCGCCTGGACGTTCTGACCGCTATCTTCAAACCCAAGAAGACCGTGCCGGCGGAAATTAAATACCTGGACCTCGGCGCGTCGGTCAAAAGCCTGGTCAAGGAAGGCGGCATCGGCGGCCAGCTTCTCAACGAGCTGGCCAACGTGGACGCGCTCCTGAACGTGGTGCGCGCTTTTGAGGACCCTGCCATCCCGCATCCATCCGGCAGTATAGATATCCGTCGCGACATCGGCGAGATGAACCTGGAGCTGACCTTTTCGGACCTGGCCATCATCGAGCGCCGCTTCAACCGCATAGCCGCCTCCATCCGCGGGGCCAAGGCGGATGAAAAACCTCGCCTGCTGGCGGAGCAGGAGCTGCTGCACCGCATCAAGGATGAACTGGAAAAGGACGTGCCCCTGCGCGAACAGCACCTCAGCGAAGAGGAAGAGCGGCTGCTTTCCGGCTACCAGTTCCTCTCGGCCAAACCCCTCATCACCCTGGTCAATATCGGCGAAAGCGGCCTGCCGGGAGCGCCGGCGCTGGAGGCGGAACTGAATGAGAAATTCGCCCAGCCCAACCACCGCCTGGTGGTGCTGTGCGGCAAGCTGGAAATGGAGCTGGCCGGGCTGGATAAGGACTCCGTGCGGGAGTTCCTGAGCGAATACGGCCTGCAGAGCACCGGCCTGGAGCGCGTCATCAGGGCCTCGTTCGACCTGCTGGGGTTGATATCCTTCCTGACGGTCGGCCCCGACGAGGTGCGTGCCTGGCCGATTACACGCGGCTTGCCGGCGCAGAAGGCAGCCGGCAAGATACATTCGGATATCGAGCGCGGCTTCATCCGCGCCGAGGTGATAGGCTACGCCGACCTGGTGGAATGCGGCAGCCTGGTTGAGGCCAAGAGACGCGGGCAGCTAAGGCTGGAGGGCAAGACCTACACGGTGCAGGACGGCGATTGCGTGAATTACCTGTTTAATGTGTAGGGGGGTGGGCTAAGCTACAGAGTACAGAGCCACCTTGAAATTGAAGCTATTTGACTCTCATCATTAAGGTTTGCCGCATTGCTGAGTGTTCCGTCTTCTAGTTCACTCCAAATTTCACCAGCCATCTTCTTCGCAACAGCCGCACCAATGAAGAAGGTGTGAGGTGAATGCCCTGTCTTTATGAATGCACTCCGTATTCGGTTAAGGGCCGACCTCGCAGTTTTCCAATGTTCATCGGCACCTGCGGGGTCGATTCCACCTTTTAATTCCCCAAGAGCAAGGTAAGATTTGGGAAGACCGCGTTTGGTAGCATCCAACTCCTTGGGCTCTAAGTTAAATAAACAGAAGTCAACGTTATTTTTGACTAGTGGGACCTTTATATTGTAGATAAGCGTACGAGGTTGGCTATCGTGTTGCCATGTAATCCCTCGTAGTGAGAATTCGATTTCCGAGTCATCTTTTGTTCTGTCAACCCAACGTTTTGTCTTCGAATGTTGCCATTTGTAACTTACACCAGCAATCACCAATGAAGAAAGAATCGCCCGAGTAAGTTTTCTCTGCGCCAACGCACCTCCTACATTTCTCATGGACCCGCCGAGCGCATCGCCTCTCGTGAGTAAGAACCTAAAAACTAGTTCCTCCACAAATTGTTTCCCAGCCGGTTCAAGGAAGTTGTTAATCAGTTCCGTGATTGCTGTTTTCTTGTCTTCTGCCAGAAGATGAGCTAGTGCCTTGTCAGATATGCCCGCCGCTGTTAAGAGACCAGACTCAATGGTCTTCATCCCTAGTAAGTCTGAAGGTGTGGTAGCGTGAGATGCGGCTTCTTGGAGTGCTCTAGCTTCGGCGACATGAGGACTGGCGCGGCGGTTCTTTTCTAGAGCCAATGCTATAAAACCAGACCTCGTAGCCTCATAAGTCGTTACAAGGTCGTCACGTGATTGTAGGTGCTGCCGATATCCGGATAATTGCATCAGACTTTTCTCCAGACATAAACACATTTTCGGAGTTCCTTGCGTCCATGTTCGCCCATCTGCTGGCTACTGTTGCCCTTGCCGTTGGGTAGCACAAGGATTTGTTCAACATTAAAACCCAGTTGTTCGGCGAAAGATGAAAGTATCATATCGACGGATATACTTGCTCCAGCGTATCTTACGTTGTCGTTGACCATGAAAAGCGGTGCATTGTGTTTGAGAACTCGTGCACATTCCGATATCACACAGGCCATTTCGTAAAAATAACCTTTTACCATCCTCGGAATGCCATTGTTGTTCAAAAGCCCCATATTCCTTTGCGTATTTAAGTACCTTAATATGGCCTGTAACAATTTCTGCTCCTCAGCCACTTCCAACGCATGCTCCCATTTCGGATTGATTTTGAGCAAGTCTTTTTCCCGGTTTTCTACGGTGCAGCTGAGCATCTCTTGCCGAAGCCTTGTTAATCCTATCTCATCAATACCCATAAGTGCTAATTCTAAGGCGTATGTGCGAGTGTAGTCGTAGCGATTGCAATATGGGGGAGATGTTATAATCACGTCAAATCTATTCGCCGCTAGCGTAGGCATCACAACAAAGCATGACCCGTTGTGAAGCTGAAAATTGCCTTGGGAACGAACAACTGGAAAGAGGCCAACTAGTTCGTTGGTAGGCTGTAAATCTAGAAGTATTTGATTTATTTTGGTTGATATAGCACGCTCAAAGCTTAAAATCTCGCCCTTATTGAAGGGTTTTTTGCCTTGCTGACGACCAGAGCGATGGTCCCAGCGGAGATACTGTCCATCCTTACGAGTATAACTGATGGATTCCAACGCACATAATAAAACGAAACGTAATATGGTCTGTACGTTGCTATTCTCGTTCTCACAAGCTCCTAAATATTTCTCGATGGATTCTCGCGTTTGCTCTGGATAAGCCCCTTTGGTGATTCGCAGTTCTAGCAGTGGAACTCGTTTCTCCGATTGTTCCCAAATTCGCAGTGTTGCCCAACGCTGCAGAGTTACCAAGTCAGCGTGGCTAAATTTTGTCTCCAATAGTTTTTTAGCGCCAATAATTTGCTGGCCTATGGCGAGGAGTTCGATACCTTCTGAGTCTATCCCAAGAGAACTTGCGGCAAATAGAGAGGTCCCGCTACCTGCAAATGGGTCTAGGCACCTGCCTTCTGTTATTTGATAGCTGTGAAATAAGTATTCCACAAGACTAGCCGAAAAAGCCTCTTTGAATTTATACCAGCGATATATGGGACGAGTCTTATTCGCTTGAAAGCTAACGATGGTACGAGCGAGTGAAGGGTGAATTAGAAATTTATCGCTAAAATAGCTCAATAATTCGTCGTCGAAAAGTTCTATGTCGGACAGAGAGACCTCTGCATGAGCAGTTTCAGTAATGATTGATTGCAACAAATCATACTCCAGTTCGTGAGCTTAGCTTGAATATACTACAACACTTTGCTGGCTATTGTAACGTGTGAAGAGGTTGTTGACAATGTTTTACGACCGCTATGGCATGGCGATTATGTTTTTGGTTTTGGGACCCGACGAGATTGCCGGACTTGCTTTGCAAGTCCGCAATGACATGATCTTTTTTTTGGGCCCCACCCAGCAAGATGCTTCGTCGCTCGCTCACCGCTCGCTCCTCCAGCATGACACGGTGAAGAAGCGGCTTCCGGAATAGAGAACGAAAAAGCCGCCCTTTCGGGCGGCTTTACTTTACGTTGCCGGCACCGCCTGCCAGGGGGAGCTCCCCTCCCCCCGCAGATAGCGGTCCATATCCGAGGCGGCAACCCGCCCGGCCCCCATGGCGCTGATGACGGTGGCCGCCCCGGTAGCCACGTCCCCGCCCGCCCACACCCCTTGCTTGGTGGTGCGCCCGGTGGCGGCGTCGAAAACGACGGTGCCCTCGGGTTTGGTGGCCAGCCCGGGAGTGGTGGCCGGCACCAGCGGGTTGGGGGTGGTGCCCAGCGCAACCACCACCGTGTCCGTTTCAATAATAAATTCGCTGCCTTTTTTTGGAACCGGCCGGCGGCGGCCCTTGGCATCCAGCTCGCCCAGTTCCATCTCGATACATTCCATGGCAGCCACCCAGCCGCGCCCGTCAGCCAGGAAGCGCACCGGGTTGGTTAGTCCCCGGAAATCGATGCCTTCCTCGTAGGCGTTTTCCATCTCTTCACCGCGGGCCGGGGCTTCGGCGCGGGTGCGCCGGTAAACGATGGTCACGCGGGCTCCGGCGCGCAGGGCGCAGCGCGCGGCGTCCATGGCCACGTTGCCGCCCCCGATTACCGTCACGTGCCGCCCCATCGAAAGCGGGGTGCCGTAACCCTTTTCGCCGGCATGCATAAGCACGATACGGGTTAAAAATTCGTTGGCGGAATAAATCCCGTTAAGATTTTCACCCGGAATGCCCATGAACATGGGGAGTCCCGCGCCGCTGCCCAGGAAAATTGCGCTGTACCCCTGGGCGAAAAGCTCGTCCACGCCCACCGTGTTGCCCACCACCCAGTCCAGCTTGATATCCACGCCCAGCGATTTTATGTAATCCACCTCCGCCTGGACGATGGCCTTGGGCAGGCGGAACTCCGGGATGCCGTACATCAGCACCCCGCCGGCGACGTGCAGGGCTTCAAAAACGGTCACCTCATGACCCATGCGGATGAGGTCGGCGGCGCAGGTCAGCCCCGCCGGCCCGGCCCCAATTACCGCCACCCGGCGGCCCGACGGAGGCGCCTTGACCGGAGCCGGGCGGTTTGCCATGTTCTGGTAATCCCAGTCCGCCACATAGCGCTCCAGGCGGCCGATAGCCACCGGGGCGCCCTTCTTCTCCAGCACGCAGCGCGCTTCGCACTGCGTTTCCTGCGGGCAAACCCGGCCGCAGATGCCGGGTAAGGCGTTTTTACGTTTGAGAATACTCACCGCTGCCGGCATGTCCCCGTCACGCAGGGCCTTGATAAACCCCGGTATTTCCACGCTCACCGGGCAGCCCTGCACGCAGGGTTTCCTGGGGCATTGCAGGCAGCGCACGGCTTCCGCCAGCGCCATTTCGCTCGTGTAACCCAGGGCTACTTCTTCGAAATTGCAAGCGCGTACCGCCGGCTCCTGGCGGGGCATCTCCACTCGATTAAGATTAAGTTCAGCCATTTGACTTCTCCTCCTACCACTGCCCGCAATACTGGCAGCGGTAGGCACCGGCAGCCTCGCCTTGCAGGGCTGGATAGGTGCAGCGGCGGGTCATGAGCAGGTTCCAGTCCACCTTGTGCCCATCGAATTCAGGCCCGTCCACGCAGGCAAATTTGGTTTCGCCGCCCACCGAGCAGCGGCAGGCGCCGCACATGCCGGTGCCATCCACCATGATGGGATTGAGACTGACCATGGTCTTGACGCCGAACTCCAGGGTGAGTGACGACACCAGTTTCATCATGCACAGCGAACCGATTACCATCACGCGCTGGATTTCCACTTCGCCCAGCAGCCGGCGCAGGGGTTCGAGCACCCAGCCCTGCTCCCCGCACGAGCCGTCCGAGGTGGCGATGGTCAACCGGTGGCTGGCGGCTTCCAGCCGCTGCGTAGCGAAAAGGTCGGCGGCGGTGGGCGCAGCCACGATGGAATAAACCGTGTTGCCGGCTTCCTTGAGCGCGGCGGCGATGGGAATGATGCTGCCCATGCCGTAGCCGATGGCCACGCAGGCCACATTGCCGAAACAGCCAATTTCGGCGGGCTTGCCCAGCGGCCCGGCGAAGTGCGCCAGCGTGTCCCCGGCTTCCAGCGCTCCCAGCTTCGAGGTGGTGGGACCAACCCGCGAAACCGCCACCGAAACCGTGCCTTTTTCACCGTCCCAGCCGGTCAGCGAAACCGGGATGCGCTCGCCCTTTTCATCCACCATCAGCATCACGAACTGGCCGGGGGCAGCCTTGCGCGCCACCGCCGGCGCCTCGATTTCCAGCAGGTAAACGCCGCGTGCCAGTTCGGCCTTGTTTATCACGCTATACATGGGTTGCCTCCGTCAGCTTTTCCACCCGCACGGCGCTGACCTTGTAATCCGGGGTTTTGGCCGTGGGGTCCCGGCCGGCGCCGGTAAGCAGGTTGGACGGGCTTTCGGCAAAATGGAAAGTCATATAAACCAGCCCGGGCGGAGTGATATCTGTCACGCACAGCTTGACCTCCAGGCTGCCCCGGCGCGAGCTGATTTTCACCGTTTCGCCGTCAGATGCTCCCAGCGCAGCCGCATCCTGCGGGTTGATTTCCAGTTTTTCCTCACTCAGACGTTGCCGAAGCCCCCTGACGCGGCGCGTCATGGTGCCGGTGTGGAACTGGTAGAGGTTGCGCCCGGTGGTGAGGAGCAAGGGATATTCTTCATCTGGACCCTCAGCCGGGGGAGAATAATCGATGGGCATGAAACGGCCCAGCCCGCGGCTGAAGCGCTCGCTGTGCAGAACCGGGGTGCCGGGGTGGCCGTGTTCGGGACACGGCCACTGCAGGCTGAGTTGCTCCAGCGATTCGTGTGAAACGCCGCCGTATATGGGAGCCAGGTCCTTAAGTTCGTGCATAATCTGTTTGGTGTTGCGGTAATCGAAGCCGGCGGCTCCCATGCGGGAGGCCAGCGTGCACACAATCTGCCAGTCGGGGCGGCTCTGGCCGACTGGTTCCACCGCTTTGCGCACGCGCTGCACGCGGCGCTCGGTATTGGTAAAGGTGCCGTCCTTTTCAGCAAAGCTCGTTCCGGGCAGCACGACATGGGCTAGTTCCGCCGTTTCGGTGAGGAAAATATCCTGCACCGCCAGGAATTCCAGGCTGGCGAAGGCTTCGCGCACATGGGCCAGGTTAGGTTCGGAGAGCAGCGGGTTTTCACCCATGAGATATACAGCCTTGATTTTACCGGCCAGCATCTGGCCGGCCATCTCGGTGAGCGTCAGCCCTTCGCCGCCCTCAGGCACCCTGCCCCAGGCGGCGGCGAATTTACTGCGCACAGCCTCATCGGTCACCTTCTGATAGCCAGGATAAACATCAGGCAGGGCTCCCATATCGCAGGCGCCCTGCACATTGTTCTGGCCGCGCAACGGATTGACCCCCGAGCCGGGCTTGCCCACGTTGCCGGTGAGCATGGCCAGGTTGGCCACGGCCATCACGCCGTCGGTGCCGAAAGAGTGCTGGGTGACCCCCATGGCATACATGATGGTGGCGGGGGCACAGGTAGCGTAGAGTTCGGCCGCTTTGACTATGTCGGCTGCCGGAACGCCGCTGATGCCGGCCACCGCCTGGAGGTCGTACTGCTCCAGCGACTGCCGGAAAGCCTCGAAGTTTTCGCAGCGGCTTTCCACGAAAGCGCGGTCGTGCAGCCCCTTCTCCAGTATGATGCGCGCCATACCCATCAGCAGGGCGACGTTGGTGCCCGGCCTGGGCCGCAGCCAGACATCCGCCAGCTTGACGAGTTCGATACGGCGAGGGTTGATGACAATCAGTTTGGCGCCCCGCCGGACGGCTTGCTTGACCTGCAGACCGATAACCGGATGAGCCTCGGTGGTGTTGGAACCGATGGACATGATGCAGGCGGTCTTGTGGATATCGCTGATGGGGTTGGTCATAGCCCCGGACCCGAACATGGCGGCCAGACCGGCCACCGTGGGGGCATGTCAGAGGCGAGCGCAGTGGTCGACATTGTGGGTGCCCAGCACCACCCTGGCAAATTTTTGCAGCACGTAATTGTCTTCGTTGGTGCACTTGGCCGAGGCGATGACAGCTACCTCATCGGGGGCGTAGCAGCTAAGCTTTTCCGCCACCAGGCCGATGGCTTCGTCCCAGCCGGCGCTTTCCAGGCAGCCCCCGCGCCTTATCAATGGCTGTGTCAGCCTGTCGGCATGGTGCACGAACTCGGGTATGCCGAAGCGCCCCTTGACGCAGGCCTGGCCATGATTGGCCGGGCCGCTGGGGTCGGGAATCGCCTGCATGATTTTCCCGTTCTTGATTTCCAGGTCGAGCTGGCAGCCCACGCCGCAGTAAGGGCAAATGGTTTTGACCACGCGGTCCGGCAGGCCGCGCTGGTATTTGTCCGACAGCGCGCCGGTCGGGCAGGCGTCCACGCAGGCGCCGCAGAACTGGCAGCCGGCGTCCTGCAGGGAGAGCGCCAGCGGCGTCCCCACCGACAGCCCGTCGTCATCCAGCTTGAAATAGATAACGCGGTTGCCTCTCACCTCCTGACAGACGCGCACGCAGCGCCCGCAGGTGATGCACAGGTTGTAATCCCGGTTGAAGAACAGCCCCTCTTCCTTGAGGCGCGGCTTGACCGGCGCCTGGGGAATGGGGCGCAGCCCGACGTGGCTGGATACCTTCTGCAGTTCGCAGCGCATGTTCTCGACGCAGAAGAGGCAGTCGCGGGGATGGGTTGAGACAATCGTCTCGAGTTGGGTGAGGCGGAACTCCCGCACGCGCTGGCTTTCGGTATGCACCACCATACCTGGTTCCACCGGCAGGGTGCAGGAACTGGGCAACCCGCGTAGCCCTTCCACTTCCACCACGCACATGCGACAGGTGCCAGCCGGGGAGAGGGCGGCATAGTTGCACAGCGTAGGTATATAGATGCCGGCCGCTGCTGCTGTCTCCAGGACAGTAGCGCCCTCTCTGGCCTCTACGCTCAGCCCGTTGATGGTAATCTCATTGAGCCTGTGGCTGGCCGTCATAACCGGTTTCTCCTGTTATAATCCGTCACCCGACACTGCCGTAAAAGAAAATAGTACCCCTTCAGGCACTAGGTGAGCAATTTTTTTCCCGGATGGGAAGAAACGATTAAAAGTAATTTTAGCGCATCGGGGAGGATTTATTCAAATGAATCTAAAACGACGCAAGAATTTCGTTTAACGCTCCGCGTCGGAGGAGATTTGCGTTAAGCACGTAATCAATCTGAATAACACCGGTTTTCAGGGGATTATGCATTAGGCGCCACCCTGGTCCATCGGTGAGCCAGACGAATAAGCCACCTGAGTTTTTAAGCAGCCGGTTTCTGTTCGCGTAGGAGTTCACTATTTCACTTGGCTTAGAGCCGGAGCCGCTATAAAAATTAGCTTCGATATTCAACGCCCTCTTGCCACGAATAAGCACGAAATCAGCCTTACTTTCAAGTAGTTCGTCTGGTATTTGGACGTCAAAATCCCTTTTGAGTGTTTTGAATTTGGTCTGCTTGATCAAGCGGCAACCTTGCTCGCTGAGGTTCAACCCGTTGAGTATATCGCCAACCATTGCTTCAAGAAAGTCTCCGCTCCGGTTTTTTCTAGCGTTGCTGTCCAACCCCACCTCGACACCAAGTGCATAGTCAGCAAAGCTTTCGGTAGCAGCCAGCATACCCAGCAGCCCCGAATCCGTCACAAAATCGGTGATAACATCCAGTTCACTTGCAAGATAGGAGGATTTGGAGAAACTAATGGTTTGGTAACGGATTTCCGACTCTAGCAGTTCTATTAGCTTTAGCGATGATTCGCGCAAAGCAAGGAGGCTTGGAATTACTTTAATCACTTCAGGATAGCGTTTGATAAGGTTTCCAAAGTCGGCTTGAATATTCGAACTGCGGTGCAGGCTTTGCAACAGAGCAAACTCACCCCTATATTTATTCCTGTTGCGTAGCGCTTTTTCCCAATTTACAAAAAACTGGGCGGTGTAATTGGTTTCTAAGAAAGTACCAAGCAAATATTCGCAGACCGCATCGTTAGTTTCTATGCCTAAAAAGCTCTTGTAGAAGGCCAGATTAGCCATTTTATTGTTTTACCTTTTTAGCCCTAGCGCTAATCTTATCGTCCTCAAACAGCTTTTCTATTTCGGCAGGGCAGTCGTCAATAAACTGCCTCCCATCCTCTGTGATACCATGTGCAACAACATCGGGAATTAGCCTTTGTTGGCAATCCATTCTCTGTTTTAACGATTCAAAGCGCTTTATTGATAAATCTAAATAGCTTTGTTCATTATCAATACCAATAAACTTACGCCCATAATAATAGGCAACCAGGCCGGTTGTCGAGCTACCGGTAAATGGATCAACAATTATATCCCCTTTA
>CAZPAL010000005.1:0-16109 GCA_964584525.1 uncultured Dehalococcoidales bacterium
GCTTAACCGCTTCGTGGCTTTCCGTGCGGATTTCTACGAAGCCAAATGGAAAGCGCGCACGCTGAGCGAGAACCGGGAATGGCTGAATATTAAGGCCATTGAGCAGAACTTAGGCCGTTCCGACCTGTGGCCGAACCTGGCGATTTACGTGGCTGACGACATCCGCGACGTTTTCCTGGTCTCGGATTACCACAAGGTAGCCCGCCCGGATGTCATCGTGGATTTCAAGGAAAAGGACGGCTGGTACGAACGCCAGGGACTGGCTTCCATCCGGCGCCACTATGACGCGCTGATGCCGATTAATGGAGCCTTCGTGGTCAGCCTCGGACCGGTGCCTGAGGCCGCCGCGGCGGAACTGGAACCCAGGGCGGTCCCAGCCCCGGAAAGCACAACCGATTCACCCGCCATCCCTGCTGAGAGCGCTCCCGAGCGCCAAATCCGGCTCATCAGCGCCGGCTACGACCAGAACGCTTTACAACCCATATTGGACGCCATCGAGGCAGGCGCCACCCCGGTCAAGCAGCCGGAATAAAACCCACCTGCGGTCGTAAAAATAGCGCTCCCCAATAGGGAGCGCTATTGCTATCGTGAGTGTTGCCTGTGCCCTAATATCCCACGCCCTCACGGTAGGGACGCGGGGTTATCATCTTGCCCAAATACAGATAGGTTTTGGTACTGCCGATTATCACCAGCGTATCTATCTTTATGTCATCCAGGCTCAGTTCGCCCAAGGTGGTGATGGTTATCCGCTCCCCGCCCCCGCCGGCATCGGTCAGCAGGCCGACCGGAGTTGAAGGCAAGCGGCAGAGGAGAGCCTGTTTTATCACCGCTTTCATGCGCCGCGCGCCCAGCTTGCCCAGCGGGTTGTAAATCACCAGCACGAAGTCCGCGGCCAGCGCCTGCTTGATGTGCTCGCGGGTGGAAGCCCGGCTCCCCGCCTGGTCTGCCAGGCTGATGACGGCAAAGTCCGCGCCCAGCGGCGAGCCCAGCCTGGCGGCGGCGTAATCCGCCAGGGTCATGCCGGTCACCACCTCCACCTCTAGTTTCAGGCGGCGGCGCTTGAGGTAGCCGAAAAGCGTGCTGGCGATGGCGAAGATGCCGGGGTGCCCGCTGGACAGTACCGCCACCGCGCGGCCCTCGCAGGCCATCGTGGCTGCCAGCCGGCTGCGCGCCAGCGGGCTGATGCTGTCCGCAATCACCTCTTTGCCTTCCATCCGTCCGGAAAGCAGCCGGAAAGCCTCCGGGTGACCGATGACCGCCTGCGATTTTGCCAGGGCCTCCAGCGCCTGGGGAGTGATACAGTCCTCCCGGCCGGGGCCCAGACCTATCAGGTATATCTTGCCGTCCATTTCCGGTTAGCATAGCGTCCGCCCAGCCAGGCGTCAAGAACCCCTACCCAGGTTTGAAAAAGTTCAGAAACATGTTGGGCGCCCCTCACAAGATGCTTCAGCCACTCTTCGTGGCTTCCAGCATGACACCTGGCTTGAATTCCGATGTTCCTTGGAATGGCCTATTCGTGATAGAACAGGGGAGTCCAAGAGGGGCTGAGCCCCTCTTGATAATATATTCCCCTCTCTTCCCAAGAGAGGGGCAGGGGTGAGTTCGTCCTGAATTCATTCTGGAATGCGCGGTAAATGCGTCCCACCCCACCACGAAAAGTCCAATATGCACTGGACTCTTACATGGGGTTTGACAGCCTGAGAGGTTTCTCCTACACTGTTCCAAAATCATTTTTAGGAAGATGGCTTCTTGATGGGTTGGTATCAACTGCTTGACACGGACGCCGCCAAATGGGTCACGCTGGCGGTTTTTATTGTCACCTTCGCCTTTATCCTCTACCGGCGCTTCAATATCGCCTACGTGGCCCTGACAGCCGCCGGGGCAGTCATCCTGCTGGGTGTGGTCAGCCCGGCTGACGCCCTTTTCAAGGGCATCAACTGGGACGTGCTGGCCATCTACTGGGGGTTTGCCATACTGGCTTTCGCCCTGCGTGAGAGCCAGGTTCCCGCCTGGATAGCCAATGAGGTGCTGGCGCGCACCGGCAAGGAAAAGTATGCCATCCTCTTCCTGTGCGCCATCGCCATGGTGCTATCCTGTTTTATCGCCAATCCTGAGGTGGTGCTTATACTGGCTCCGCTGGCGTTCGCCCTGGCTGACAAGATGAACGGCGATATTTTTACCTACATGATAGCGCTGGCCATATCATCCAACGTGGTGACGACCGTCACCATGGTAGCCGACCCGCCGGCCCTCATCATGGCCGGCGAAACCGGCATGAGTTTTTTCGAGTTTTACTGGTTCCAGGACAAGCTCAGCCTGGGGACCATCTCCGTAGTCGGAATCCTGGCCGCCCTGGCCGTGCTCTACTGGCAATTCCGCCGTATGAACAAAAAGATTGAAATTGAGCGTGAAAACGTCAAGGTTACCTACGGGCCTATGGCGCTGTTTGTAGTCAGTGTAGCAGCCTTGGCCTTCATACCATGGGACAGCCTGGGGCCGTGGAACCACCGCGGACTGGTTGGCCTGGTGCTGGGAGTTATGTGCCTGGCGCTAGCCCGCAAACAGGCGGTGGCCTGGCTCAAGGAGTTCGACTGGAAATCCATATTCTTCCTGATGGGGATTTTTATGCTCATTTACGGCGTCAACAGCGTCGGCCTGCTGGAGGATTTTGCCAGTCTGCTCATCAATACGGGCCTTTCCAGCCCCACTATCTACCTGGCCATCCTGGTCTGGGTTTCGGTGCTGCTTTCATCCTTCATAGATAACGTGCCCTATACAGTTATCATGCTGCCGGTTTGCGCCTTCCTGGCCCAGTCTCTGGGCGTCAGCCCGTTCCCCTTCTATTTCGGAGTGCTGATAGGCACCGGCATGGGCGGCAACCTGACCCCGGTGGGAGCCACCGCCAACGTGCTGGCCTGCGGCATGCTGGAAAAAAGAAATTGCGCCATCGACCTGGGGAAATATATAAAAATCGCCTGGCCGTTCACCATCGCGGCGGTGCTGGCCTCCCACATCCTGCTCCAGATTATCTGGCTTTAGCCTCCGCAGCAGGTTGCCGCAGGGAGGGCTCTACCTGCGCGCGAACAATCCGGCCAGTTTGAACTTGCGTCCCGTCATGCCCGTCACGACGCGGTCCGAGGTGAATATCCAGGCTGCCACTGCCACCAGACCCGCCGTCACCGCCAGGCTATAAACGATGCCGCTCACCACCAGCAGGTAGTTGTCCATCATCAGGGCTTTCATGGCCATCATGGGGTGAGAAAAGGGGATGGCGAAGAGCAGCACCTGCAGAGGGAGCGACATGGTATCGAAATCCTGAAACATGGTCATCATCATGGGCAGCAAGGCCAGCCCGATGATTGGAAAGGTGAGCGTCTGGGCGGCGCGGTAGTTCGATGCGAAGGTGCCCAGGATAATGCTCAGTGACAGCGCCGCCATCAGCGCCGCGAAGACCGAAAGGCCTACCAGAACATAATCCATCGGGCCCAGCGCCAGCCCGAGTTCCGGCAAATCGGCGGCGGAAGCCCCCAGGGAATTGAAATAACTGTAGAATCCGGCCATATAGACCAACCCCATAACCAACCCGGCCACGGCGCTACCCACAATTTTACTGGCGATAATCTGGCTACGGCGAATCGGCATGGTGAGCAGTGTTTCCAGTGTGCGGTTTTCCTTCTCCATACCCATTGAAGAAATAACCGAGGTCGAAGCCATCAGAATCAGCATCATGACGGCGATGGGCACCACCATGGTTTGAGAACCCAGGATACTGCCGATTTCACCCGGAGTGAGACCGGTCATGACCTTGCCCTTATATTCGGTGGTGTCGAAACTGTAAGCAGGCTGAAGCACCACCCCGGCGTTCAGAGTGGAATTCTCCTCGATGAGGTGGGTTGAGATAAGCAAACCGGCCCGGTCCAGCAGCATCTGAACCACCTGTTGGGGCAGCGAATCCATGATTCCCGCGCCGCGCATAAGCCACAATATTTCTACCTGCGCCTGCTCTCCGGCCAGGATATCCCGCGTAAAGGCCTCGGGGATAGTCAAAAGAGCGGTGCCGCCGGCGCTTTCGAGAGCCCGGCGGGCGGCCGCGGCGTCATTTCCGGTATAGGCAAGCTCCGCATTCTCCTCCAGCACATCCGTAACCATGGCTCCGTAAATACCACTGTCCAGACTGACCAGCGCCACCACCGGTTTGTCGGCAGCGGCTTCCTGGCTGGAGCTGATCATCTGGCCGGTAAAGGCAAAAATAAAGGCCAGAATAACCATGTAGGCCAGCGCGGACCTGGTAAGCATTTCCTTGATTTCTTTGCGAATCAAACTATTCAGCATTTACCACCTGCGTGAAAACCTCTTCGATATTGGCGGCGTTATAACGCACCTTGAGTTCCTGCGGCGTGCCGCCGGCTACAATCTTCCCGGCGCTGATAAGCGCCACGCGCTGGCAGACCAGTTCCACTTCCAGCATATTGTGTGATGAAAGCAGCACGCTCATGCCGCCCTCGGCGGCCCGCGTGATGATGCTGCGCACCTCGCGCGCGTTGATGACGTCCAGCCCTGAACTGGGTTCGTCCAGGATGGCCAGTTCCGGCTGCGTCATCAGCGCCCGGCCCACCACCAGGCGCCTCATCATGCCCTTGCTGTAGGTATCCACGCGGTCGTGGATGCGCTCTCCCAGCGAGGCTATCTCCATGCCGCGCCGCACCATTTCATCACGCTCGGAGCCGCCGGCGTGCAGGCTGGCGATGAACTCAAGGTATTCACGGCCTTTTTGCTGGCGGTAGGCGCCGGCGTCTTCAGGCAGGTAGCTGATTTTCTTTCTGACGGCGGCGGCTTCGTCCGGCAGGTTATGCCCCAGCACCTTCACCGTGCCGGAATCGATGGTTAACAGGGTAGCAACGATGCGCAGCGTGGTCGTCTTGCCAGCCCCGTTGGGTCCGATGAGGCCGAAGACTTCGCCCTTTTCCACCTGGAAAGACAGAGCGTTGAGGATTTGTTTATCCCCGAAGCTTTTATTGAGCGCTTTAACTTCAATTGCAGCCATATGGGAAACCTTTCAGAAAGGTCGGATTTTCACCCGCCGTTCATGCTACCAGCCCGAGTAATTTTAGTCAATACAGGTGTTTAAGCGCCTCCCCCCATGACCCCGCTCCAGACCCCCGGTGTCATGCTGGAAGCCACGATGAGTGGCTGAAGCATCTTGAGTGGGGAGGTTCAATTATCCGGCTTTAAAGCAGTAGCGAACCCGCCGGAGCAGGAAGTTCAGTCCGAAAGCGGCGTAATTTTCAGCACCTTGTGCAAGTAATAGGGCAGCGAGTCGCACTCCGCGCCGCCAGCCTCGGCGGCCAGGCTCAGCAGTGCCTGCCATGGGGGAACTCCCTTTTCGCGCAGCGCCACGCGCTTTTCGTACTCTTCCACGTAATCGCTGGCATCCAGCAACCACGTGGGCTTGCGTTTTTTGAGTTTGACCTGTACCAGGCGCGGGTTCTTTTCATCCCGGGCCAGCACAGCCGGTTTTTGTACGAAGGTTTCATCCACCCCGATGCCGAAACCGGACGCGCACCCCGGGCAGGACGGCAGGGCGAACTCGCCCGCCGGGTACTGCCCCTGCCCGGAATAAAAGGAGATGGCGTAGGGATGAAAACGGCAGGTCCAGGGGCGCGCGGCATGCACCGCACAGCGGTTGCCGAAGAGAAAGATGCAGTCCGGGCGCGTTGATTGTATGTTGGCAGCAAGCTGTTTCCGGTCTGCGGCGCTGAAGTTGTCCCGGACGTGCTCCAGCTTCATCCACCAGTCCTCGGCCAGAAAAGGGTTGCCGCCGCGGTTGAGCACGGCATAGACGAATCGCCCGCAGCAGTGGCCGTCCGGGCACTTCCAGCAAACCTGCCAGAAAGGCTCTTTGCGGTACAGGCTGTCAACTTCCGCATCGAAACGGCGGTTGAAATCCTTCATCCAGGCCAGGTTTCCGGCGATTCCCATTTCAATATGATAACACACAGCCTGCCGGGCTTCACCCGGGAAGCCGCAAGCTGAAAAATGGTATTATTACCTGCCGGCGCGGTTGCCCGACCGGGCCGGCGGCGAGGGTATCATGCCAGAACTGAAACAGAGAATGAAACGCCATTTTTTCATCGCGGCCGGCACCGTATCGGTCGGCCTGGGGATTATCGGCATCATCGTGCCGGTATTGCCCACCACCCCCTTTCTGTTGCTGGGGGCGGCTTGCTATATCAGAGTTGCGGCTCAGGACATCCCTGCCCACCATCTGATAGAGCTTCATGCCATCATCACCTCGGCTTTATTGACGCAGATGCATATGCGGTAAACCGCATTTATGAAATAATATCAAAAAGCGATGCTGAATGCAACCAAAACAAAGAGGCGAGACATGGAATCCCGCCTCGTGACTGTTACCGGCAAACCGGAGCTACATCTGGACTACCTGGACACCCTCAGGTAACGCGAACATGCTGTCGGGGATATCGCCGAAGTCGAAGTTCCGGTATTCGATGACCGATTTGACTCCGGCGGCGGTGGTTTCAACCTTGACCGGGAAGCCCCTGTCTTTCCAGATCCACTGGCGGGTGACGGCTCCCTGGGACGTGTATTCCACCACCAGGCAGGATTTGCCATCGAAGGTTTCGGTTCCGGTGATGGTGTAGGAAAAATCCGTAACCGATTGAGCCTCTTCATTGGCCGGGGTGGGCACGGTGTCGTTCATATTCATCCTGATAGCCATGTTCTGGGCGGGCATGTACATATACATGATACGGGTATCCAGGTCTATCAGCATAATCGTCGTCTGCCCTTCCGCCGTCATCTCGGTGCGCATTTTTTTGGCTTTCAACCAGACAGTCTGCGTCACCGGCGGCGTTCCGGGAGAGGTCATCACCATGTCGTATTTTACCGTCGAGACATTGGCGGAACGCCCAGGTATCTCCGCCAGCGAATCGCCGCTGGCAGTGGTGGTAGTGGTAGTGGTGGTAGTTGTCGTAGTTGCTGGACGCCGTCATCTGGCCGGCGCAGTTCAAATAAGGCCGGGCGGCTAACTGCCGCTGAGGGAAATCACCACCGCCAGCAGGGCGGCTGTATTCCAGAGGGAGTGCATCAGCAGCGTGCTCCACAGGGATTGGGTTTTCAGCCTGACAATACCGAATACGATGCCCAGCACCAGTATCTGAACCAGGCCGGCGATGTCGTACTGTAAATGCAGCGCCGCCCACAGGATGGCGGTAAACAGCACCGCGCCGAAAGCGCCCAGACGGGAACGGCGTATGCCGACGAATAAAAACCCGCGAAAGAAGACCTCTTCGAAGAGCGGCGCGAAGGCGGCTACCGCCAGCCACAGTATCAGCGGCGAGCCGGCGCTGAGGTAGATGGCTTCCATATCCGCCATATAGGACGGGTCGGGGGGAACGCCTAGCAGGCGGCCGATGACCTCCAGCGCCGCCAGCAGCAGTACCACCAGCCCCACCAGCGCCAGCACCATGCGCCATGACAGCGGCACCAGGCCCAGATATTCCCGGATGCCGGTTCCTTTCAATTTTATAAAGAGCAAAACCAGTCCGGTACACAGCACGGCTGAAGCCATCACCGAAAGAGATACCAGCAGGCCGTCGGTGCTCAGGCTTTCCAGCAACTGTTCCAGGCTGCCCACGGAACCCAGTTTGGCCACCAGAAAGGCCACCCCCACCACGCTCTGGGCGGCCACGAAGGAAAAGAAGATGGCCAGCGAAAAGCCGGCCGTCGGCCAGAAGCCCCAGATACGGCTGTCCCGGCGGTTTTGCCCCGGCTCCGCGGGGGCGGTTACAAGTTCGTTTTCATCCATACCCGCCATGTTATAACTGCGGCTCGATAGCTGTCAATGCCGGCAGTACCGCTTCCAAGTGCCATCCTGGAGTGCGTGATGAACGCACGAAAGATCTGGCGGGGGAGTCCATCCCCACCGGATGCTTTAGCCACCCTCTGCGGTTTTTAGCATGACACAGGGGCTCCCGGAGGGAGAAGGAGCAGGGAATGAGGTCTGATTCCTGATTGAACTTGCGCCTTGCGAGTGCTAACATTGCTTTTCAACGGACAGCAAGGAGACAGCCATGCAGAAAGCCGCCGTCAGCGGAATACTCACCATCGTATCCAGCGTGCTGGGCATCATCGCCGGCCTCTTCATCCTGGCCGTGCCGCTGTTTTTTAAATTCATGCTGGACTCGGATTATTCCGGCCTCACCACCGGGGAGGAGGCGGACATGCTGGCGGTGACGGGGCTGGTATATGTCGCTATCGGAGTCGTCTTCATACTCATAGGCGTGCTCGGCATCGTGGGCGGCGTCTTCGCCATCAAACGCAAGCTGTGGGCGCTGGCGCTCGCCGGGGCCATCGCCGCTTCCATCCTCTTCTATCCGCTGGGCATCGTGGCGGTGATACTGGTTTCCGTGGCCCAACCCGAGTTCCGCCGGCCGGCGCCGACGGGCGCCTGATAATACCGCAGTCGGAACGGCATGAAACGCATCAGGGGGATATTCATCGACTGGCTGCTCTTGAGCCTGATGCTGGCGCTGCTATTGGCGGCGGCCCTGCCGGCCGGAGCCATCTATTTTCCGAAGGCTGCCGGAGACAGGGCGCTGCCGGCAAATGCAGCCCAGGATTTCACCCTCACCCTGCACGACGCCGTTACCCGGAAACAGGTGGACCGCACTCTCATCCGGCTGGAACAGGGAGTTAAAAATTTCGCAGTGCTGACGGATGCTTCCCCGCTCGAACCCATCAGAGGGGTTACCGGATGAAACTTGATTTGTGGTTAGCCGTCATTCTCGCCATGCTTTTACCGGCGGGCTGCGGTGGGGCAGGCACCAGCACCCCTGCCGATACTTCGCTCCCGGCCACGAGCACGCCTCCCCCCACCACGCCCGCCGGCACGATGGCCGGCAGCATGGCGGAGGAAGGGCGGGGCGTATATGCGGTTATATGCTCGCCATGCCACGGCGCCCAGGGGCAGGGCAGTTCGGAAGCCGCGCTCATCGGGCCTGGCGCAAGCCTTTCCCAATACGGCACGGCGGGCGCCCTGCTGGCTTTCATCAGCCGAGCCATGCCCTACGGGGACCCGGGCAGCCTGACCGCCGCGCAGTATAACCAGGTCACCGCTTTCCTGGTGGTGGAGGACGGGCTGGTAAACCCGGCCGCGGTCTGGGAAGAGCTGGCGGACATCGGATTGAGCGGAGCGCGGTGAGGAAGCTGTTACCTGAGATAGTTAAGGATGGTAAGTTCCATGCCTGCGGGCTGATACCATCCGTGCTTGGCTGATATGCGGCCGTCCTGAGTGATGAAATAGGCGTTATTCGGCGCGCCTCCGTAAGCGCACCAGACAGCGTTATCCATGCCGTCCACCAGCACCGGAATACTCACCCCCAGCTCGCTCGCGCACTGCCTGGCCATGGCCATGCGCGCCGCGTAGGTTGCGGGTTGTCCCAGCGGGTTTCCGGCCGCATCCCGGCTGGCCCTCATGGTCCACTCGCGGTCGGCGTACGGGGAGTTAACGCCGCAGGGATGGGCCTCCAGCGTGTAAACGACGATAAAATGTAACTTGGAGCCAAACTCGCTGACAAGATTTTCGGTGGCGGCCACGCCGTCCCGGTAGGCCGGTCAGGTGAAAGAGCCGAAGATGAGCACCACCGGCTTTTCAACCAGCAGCGCGGAAAGGGTGATTTGCTCCCCGGCGGTGCTTTCCAGGCTGAAATCAATAGCCGTTTCACCCACGCCCGGCCCCGCCTGGTTGAACTCGTAGTTTATATCCTCCCGGATTGGCGGGCAGGTCACCGGCGGCAGCGTTAGAAGGGCGGGCAAAGTTATTGGTACCTGGGTTGGGGAGGAGGCGGGTAACACCGGTGGCTGTGGGGCTGAACAGGCCGCGCTGTATAGCAAACAGAAAATGACGGCCAGAACCGATAAAATCCCGAGAAATAATTTCATCGATGCTATTCTAGCACGAGTTTGGGTAATGGGGGGAATATGGTGCGGGAATTTCAGGATAGCAGTTAACCATAAATCCTTGAAAAGCATCGCATATTGGGGTATAAATAAAACCATAAGACACGTGTGTATAGCCACCGAATACTGGTATTCCGTTGGTGCAATTCAGGAGTCCGGGAAAACTGTCACCGGATAGCCGATTAGCGAGGGAGGATTAATATGCCCGCAAAAAAGCAGCACACGGCGAAACCCATAACTGAGATTGGGCAAACCGTGCCGGGGAATTTCAAGTTTGGCCTCATCGTAGCGGTGGCCTTGTTCTGGGCGGATTTCCTGAGGTCTTTACTGAACGGCCTTTTTTCTTTGTTTAAAATTAATGCGCCAATCGTGACTAACCTCATCATGGCTATAGTGGTAACCGTGTTAGCCATTTTGGTATTGCTAGGTTATCGCAAGATAAAATCACGACTGGAGAAAGTGAAAGTGTAGGCGCGGGAAGCGGGGGGGGGGGGGGCAGTCTGAACCCCCCATGTTTGCTCAGTAATTAATTTTTAATCACGTTGAGATGAATGAGAATTGGTCCGAAAATCATAGCGCAAACCCATACCATCGGCTTTTTCAACATGTCTTACTGCTAAAACCGTCGAACCAAGATAAACAGCCTGGGTGAATACCTGAGTGAATACAAACATCGAGAAGCCGCATAAAGAGCGAATAAGTTGATTTGGTGGAGCCGGGGGGATTCGAACCCCCTACCTTTTGACTGCCAGTCAAACGTTCTCCCAAGTGAACTACGGCCCCACGGAACAGTCCTTAATCTATCATAAACCGGCGTAGCTTGCAAGGTTGAAGCCGCCCGCCGCCATGCCTTATACTAAGGCCGGATACAGCCAGCCACAGAGGAGGGACATGAGATGACGAAAAATGCCAAGGAACTGATTATCGTGCTCCTGGCCGGTGCTGGTATCATCACCGCCATGTGGGGCTATTTCGCCACCCGGCAGGTGGGTTTTGTCATCATCCACCAGTCCGACTGGAAAGTGGTCGGCATCGGCGCGGGGCTACTGGCCCTGGCCGTGTTGCTGGGCTTCCTGCTTAAGGCTAAAAAATAACCCTCCCCGGACGAACCCCTATTCTATTACCACACCGGTGCCGTAGGCGATGCACTCCGCCGCGGACTGCATGACCATGGAAGTGCCGAAGCTCATTGAAATCACGGCGTTGGCGCCCTGCTTCTCGGCATCGGCTATCATGCGCTGAAGCGCCTGCTCGCGCGATTCGGCCATCATCTGGGTATATTCGCCGATTTCACCGCCCACCATGCCCCTGAAGCCGGCCATGATGTCCTTGCCCAGGTGCTTGGCGCGGATGGTCGAGCCCCTGACCAGACCGATGGTCCTGACGATGTTCTTGCCCGGAACCGTGGGCGAAGTTACTACTATCAATTGTTTCTCCCTTCGAAATGTTCCGATTTTTGCTGTTTCCGGCGGTCGCTGACGGCTGCAGCCAGCAGCGTGACGACGCCCAGCGCGGCGGCGCCGATGATTACATAGACAATGACGGGGGTGTTAGAAGCCTCGGTCACCATCACCCAGATGACGCTGCCGACCATGGCCAGCACCGCCACCAGAAGCAGCCCCAGTCCGATTGCTTTCATGCCTTCAACCTCCCTGGCGTTTTACCTTCCAGCCGGTTCCCCCGGCGGAATCTTCCAGCATCACTCCCAGCGCTTCCAGCTTCTGCCGTACGCCGTCCGCCAACTGGTATTGCTTGGCCTGCCTGAGTTCGCGGCGTGTATCCACCAAAAGCTGTATGAAGGGCGCGGCGTCCCCTGCCTCACCACCCTCGGACTTGAGTTCCAAACCCAGCACCCCCGCCAGTTCAGCCAGCAGCCGGCCGGCAGCCGTTACATCGCCGCCTTCCTCCCGCCCGCGGTTAATATCCCGCGCCAGGTCGAAAAGGGCGGCCACCGCCTGCGGGGCGTTGAAATCGTCATCCATGGCATCGGTGAAGCGGTTGCGGTAGGCCGTCGTGTCAATGCCGGCCTCTTTTCCCCCGGCGGCCGGGGCGCGCAGCGTCTGGCGCAACCGTTCCGCTCCCTTCTCAGCCGCCTCCAGCGCGGAACCTGTGTAGGTCAGCGGGCTGCGGTAGTGCGAGGAAAGCACGAACAGGCGCATGGCATCGGCCGAGTAGGAGGCCAGAATCTCCTTGATGCTGACGATGTTGCCGATGGATTTGCTCATTTTCTCTTCGCCCAGGCGCAGTAGCCCGTTATGCAGCCAGTATTTGACGAAGGGCTTTTTGCCGGTATAGCTTTCAGACTGGGCGATTTCGTTCTCATGGTGCGGAAAAATCAAATCCTGGCCGCCGCCGTGAATATCTATGGTTTCCCCCAGGTATTTAAGGGACATGGCGCTGCATTCTATATGCCAGCCCGGCCGGCCCGGCCCCCAGGGGCTCTGCCAGCTCGGTTCGCCCGGCTTGGCCGCCTTCCACAACACAAAATCCATCGGGTTTTCTTTTTCGTCGTCCACTTCGATGCGCGCGCCGGCCATCATCTGGTCCAGTGTGCGGTGCGCCAGTTTGCCGTAGTCCGGAAGCCTGGTCACCCTGAAATAGACGCTGCCGTCCTTCTCGTAGGCAAAGCCCCTGTCCACCAGCCCGGCCACCATTTCGAGGATGCCCGGCACCTCTTTGGTGGCGAATGGATACTCGTGGGCGCGGGTGATGTTGAGCGCGTCCATGTCCTTAAGAAAGCTCTCGGTGTTTTTAGCCACCAGCTCGGCCGGGGCGATGCCCAGCACCGCCGCCTTGTTGATGATTTTGTCCTCGATATCGGTGATGTTCTGAATATGGCGTACCTTGTAGCCCCTGAACTCCAGGTAGCGCCGGATGATATCGAAATTTATGTAGCTCATGGCATGGCCGATGTGGGCTTCGGACTGCGGCGTGATGCCGCAGACATACAGTTTAACTTCGTCGCCGGAGGGGACGAACTCTTCTTTTTGCCCGGAGAGCGTGTTGGTTAGTTTCATATTGGGGTTATTATAGCAGGATTTTAGTGAAAATGAGGGGATGCGACCTCATCCCCTGCCCCTTCTCCTGGGAGGAGAAGGGGCTTGAAAACCAAGAGGGGCTGCCTCTTGAACTTCCCCTGAGGGAGGCGTGGCGAAGGCCGGGGCTTGACAGAAACGAAGACACCGCCTACAATTCGATATATGTCGAATTATAGAAGCGAAGAACTTGCCGAATTCGCCGCCATGTTCAAGGCGCTTTCCAACCCGAAGCGCCTCGCCATCTTCCTGCGGCTGGCCTCCTGCTGCAGCGGCCGGCTGACCTGCGATATCACCAGGGCTAAAGGGGAATGCGTGGGCGAACTGGGAAAAGACCTGGGCATCGCGCCCTCGACCGTGTCCCATCACATCAAGGAACTGCACCGCTCGGGCCTGTTGAAGATGGAGCGCCGCGGCAAACAGATCACCTGCTGGATTGAGCCCGCCACCGTGGACAGGCTGCGTGCTTTTTTCGTATGGCCGCCAAGTTAAACAAGAGGAGAAAACCATGAAAACGGATTTTATCAAAGAAGTAGTGAAAATGAATTATACCGGCATAGCGCAGTCCAGCGGGGGAAGCTGCTGCGGGGGCGGCAGTTGCTGCGGCGCGGCTGACCCTTCCGCCATCGCCGAATCCCTGGGCTATCAAAAGAGCGAACTCGAAATCATCCCCAAAGATGCCTCGCTGGGGCTGGGCTGCGGCAGCCCGGTATCGAGGGCTGAACTTAAAGAAGGCGAGAGCGTGCTCGACCTGGGTTCCGGGGCCGGCATGGACGCCTTCCTGGCCGCCAGCAAGGTGGGTAAGGAAGGCAAGGTCATCGGCGTTGACATGACCGAAGCCATGGTTGAAAAAGCTACATCCATCGCCGCCAGGGAGGGCATCGCCAACGTCGAATTCCGCCTGGGGGAGATTGAAAACCTGCCGGTGGGTGCCGATGCCATAGACGCGGTCATCAGCAACTGCGTCATCAACCTTTCCACCGACAAAGCCCGGGTCTTCGGGGAGGTTTTTCGCGTGCTGAAGCCCGGAGGCAGGCTGGTGGTTTCGGATATCGTAACCGAAGGCCCTCTTCCCGAACACATCAGGGAAGACCTGATGCTGTGGGCCGGCTGCGTGGCCGGCGCGCTGGAACAGCGGGAGTACCTGGGGCTGATTGGCGCGGCGGGTTTTGAAAAGCTGGAGGTCATTTCCAGCGGGGCATCCAGCATCGTGGATGCCGGCGGGGCTGAAATTGCCGGGTTGCTGAGTATAACCGTGCGGGCTTACAAGCCGGCTTAGTCCTTCTCCACCAGCGCCACCGCCCAGGCCGCCATGCCCTCTTCACGCCCGCAAAAACCCATTTGCTCGGATGTGCTGGCCTTGATGCTGATTCTGTCCGGTGCCAGCGCCAGCGCCCCGGCCAGCCTGGCGCACATGGCCGGGATATGGGGATTCAGCTTGGGCTGCTCGGCGACGATGGTGGCGTCTATGTTGCCGATGCGCCAGCCGCCGCCGTCCAGTATGGCCTTGACCTGGCGCAGCAGTATCAGGCTGGAAACGCCCTTGTACTGCGGGTCGCCGGGAGGGAAGTGCGTGCCGATATCGCCGGCGGCCACCGCCCCCAGCAGCGCGTCCATGACGGCATGGGTGAGCACGTCGGCGTCGCTCCAGCCGATGAGCCCCTGTACGGAAGGGACATCCACTCCCCCCAGCACCAGCGCCCTGCCGGCGGCCAGGCGGTGTACATCGTAGCCGTGTCCGATACGCATCATGCTGACGACCTCCTTGAACTTATTATGGCTTCGGCCGTAATCAGGTCAACCTGCGTCGTGACCTTGATGTTATGGTAATCACCCGGAAAAAGCTTGACCCGCGTGCCCACCGCCTCCACCAGGGCGGCATCATCGGTGGAGTCCCCGTGAGCCAGGCTATATGCCCTTTTTATAATATCGAAGCGGAATACCTGCGGCGTCTGGGCTGCCCACAGCGTCTTGCGTTCCGGGGTGAGTGAGACCCACTGCCCGTCCAGCGACTCCTTGATGGTGTCGGCCACCGGGACTGCGGCGATGGCAGCCCCGCTTTCCTGAGCCGCGTCTAACCCCGCCTCTATCAGGGCGCCGTCCACCAGCGGCCGCGCGCCGTCCTGAATCATAATCCAGAAGCAGTCCTGAAGGTGCTCCAGACCGGCCTTAACCGAATCCTGGCGGCGCAAGCCGCCAGGGACGATGTTACTCACCTTGTTCCATTTTTCACGCGCCATTAGCTGCCTGCCGGCCTCCAGACTTGCTTCCGACAGCACCAGCACGATGCGCTCGACCAGCGGGCTGGCTTCGAAGGCCGCCACCGTATGGGCTATCAGCGGCCTGCCAGCCAGCGGGGCGAATATCTTGTCCACCCCGCCCATGCGCGAACTGGACCCCGCCCCCACGATGATGGCCCCCACCCGCTGGAAGTTGAACATTATTCCGCATCCTCATCTGCGGCGGCGGTTTCGCTTTTGTGTCCCAGCGCCAGCCGCAGCGCCTCGCGCAGGTTCGAAACCGGCACCACCTCGATATCCTTGACTTGCACGCCGCGCAGCGACGAACGCGGCACCAGGCAGCGCTTGAAGCCCAGGCGCGCCGCTTCGGCCAGCCTTCTTTCCACCTGGGGCACGCTGCGGATTTCCCCCGAAAGCCCCACCTCCCCGATGGCCGCCAGGCCCTCGTCCACCGGCGCGTCCCGGAAGCTGGAGGCGATGGCCAGCGCGATGGCCAGGTCGGCGGCGGGCTCGTCCAGCTTCAATCCGCCGGTAACGTTGACGATGATATCCTGGTTGCCCAGCCGCAGCCCCAGCCGCCGGCTGAGCACGGCGGTGATGAGCAGCAGCCGGCCAAAATCCACCCCGTTGGCGGTGCGGCGCGGCAGGCCGAAGGCCGTCTGGCTGGTCAGCGCCTGCACCACCACCAGCAGCGGTCGGCTGCCTTCCAGCGCGGCGGTTACCGCCGAGCCGATGTTGTCTCCCTGGCGCTGGGAAAGGAACAACTGGGAGGGGTTGTCCACCTCGGCCAGCCCCTTCTCTTTCATCTCGAAAATGCCTACCTCGTTGGTGTTGCCGAAGCGGTTCTTTACCG
>CAZPAL010000005.1:16119-19210 GCA_964584525.1 uncultured Dehalococcoidales bacterium
TGAACTGCTCGCCTTCGAAATAAAGCACGCAGTCCACCATATGCTCCAGCACGCGCGGGCCGGCGATGGCTCCGTCCTTGGTGACATGGCCGGTGATGAAAAGCGGCACCTGGGCCATTTTAGCCCAGCGCATCAGGCGCAGCGTGCATTCGCGCACCTGGGTGACGCTGCCCGAGGAGGATTCGATTTCCGGCAGGTAAACCGACTGGATTGAATCCACTATCACCAGGCAGGCGTCCAGCTTGTCCAGATGCTCCAGTATGCCTTCCAGGTTGGTTTCGGCTAAAAGAAACAGGTTTTCGCCGCTGACCCCCAGGCGGCGCGCCCTCAGCTTGATTTGATGCTGGGTTTCCTCGCCGCTGACGTAAACCACCCGCCCGCGCTGGGCGGCGGCGTAGGCGGCGGCCTGCAGCAGCAGGGTGGACTTGCCGATTCCAGGCTCCCCGCCGATAAGCACCATTTCGCCCGGTACCAGCCCGCCGCCCAGCACACGGTTGAGTTCACCGATGCCCAGCGGCCAGCGTTCCTCGGCGGAGAATTCCAGTTCGGAGAGCTGGCGGGGCAGGTTGGGCGGTGCGTGGGAAAAGGAGGCCGGAGGCGGGGCGGGTTTGACAACCTGTTCGACAAAGCTGTTCCAGGCTTCGCAGGCCGGGCACTGCCCCATCCAGCGCAGGCTTTCCTTGCCGCACTCTTTGCAGACGAAAACCAGGCGTGTTTTGCTCATAGCCCAACTTTAACCTATTTAGAGGCCGATGGCAAGAGATTGCGGCCTCTCCCCCCGCCCCCTCTCCAGTGGAGAGGGGGCAATTTATAATCAAGAGGGGTTCCCCCTCCTGGACTCCCCGGTTTTTACATAAAGGATGGCAGTAATCAGTCTCCGGCGGGACGGAGCAGTGTGTCATGCTGGAGCGAAGCGAAGCATCCTGGGATGGGTGGTCCGTTTGACGACCCCCAATGCGTTTCTGAACTTTCCCGCCTGTCGCGCGGCGGTGATAAAATTGACTTGAAACGAAGGAGCCCATACACTGGGACAGGGCGGACAAACGCCGGGGAGGGATTATGGATTACGCGGCATTCGCTATCGGGGTGGCGGCCGGGGGAGTTATCGTCGGGCTCATCATGGCGGTCAGGTCCATCGGAGCCAGGGCCAGGTATGAGGCGGAAATGAAAGCCGCCCGGGAAACGCTGCCTACCACTTTCAAGGCTATGGCCGCCGAAGCCCTCAGCCAGAACAACCAGTCCTTCCTGCACCTGGCCAACGAGTCCCTCAAAACCCAGGTGACGCAGGCACAGGGAGAGCTGGAACTCAAGAAACAGGCCGTGGAAGCGCTGGTAAAACCCATCAAGGAGACGCTGGACGGCATGGAGCGGGAGCGCCAGAACGCCTACGGCGGCCTCAAGGCCATCACCGAGTCCCTGTCCCGCGAAACCCGCAACCTGACCCAGGCTTTGAAGGAGCCCCAGGTGCGCGGGCGCTGGGGAGAAACCACTCTGCGCCGCACGGTGGAGCTGGCGGGGCTGGTGGAGCGCTGTGACTTCTTTGAGCAGGTCAACACCCAGGCCGGCGACGATATCCTTCGTCCGGATATGGTCATCTGCCTGCCCAACAGCCGCAAGATAGTGGTGGACGCCAAGACGCCGCTGCCGGCTTATATGCAGGCGGTGGAGGCCGAGGATGATGAAACGCGCTCGGCGGCGCTCAAATTGCACGCCCGCCATGTGCGCGACCACTACCAGAAGCTCTCGGCCAAGGCCTACTGGGCAGCCCTGGATAGCCCGGAATTCGTGGTGTTGTTTCTGCCGGGAGAGCAATTCCTGACCGCCGCCCTCAAGGAGGACCCCGAACTGATGGACGACGCCATGCAGAAGAAAATCGTGCTGGCCACCCCGGCCACCCTCTTCTGCCTGCTGAATGCGGTCAAATACGGCTGGCGCGAGGAGCAGCTTACCGAGAACGCCGTGCGCATCGGGCAGTTGGGCAAGGAGCTTTTCGAGCGCATATCGGTATGGTCGGCGCACCTGGGGCGCATGGGAGACTCGCTGGAAAAAGCGGTGACGGCTTACAACAACGGCATGGGTTCACTGGAGAGGAACGTCATGGCTTCCGCCCGGCGTCTGAAGGAACTGGGCATATCCACCGATAAAGACCTGGCGGAGATGGAGCCAGTGGAATCCTCGGTCCGGCTGCCGCCGGGTGACAACGGGGAAGCGGTGTAAAGGTTCCGAGGAGCGAAAACTCCGCGGCAATCTCGTACTTCGGGAGAGCGCCCCACCCAGGATCTTTCGACCTCATCCCCTGCCCCTTCTCCTGATAGGAGAAGGGGATTTTTATTTTAAGAGGGGCTAGTGCCCCTCTTAGACTCCCCGGCATGAACATCCCAGATGGCAGCAGATTCCCCGTCCTAGATAAAAAAAGGCGGAGGGGCAACCCTCCGCCTTCTGTCTGGCTGAAATAAATCCCTACTGGTCGCTGGCTACCAGCACGGCCTCCACCTGGGGCTGCACTTCCATTTGCAGCTCGGCGGCGCCTTCCGGCATATCCAGCACCACCGTATCGCCGAAGCGAATCTTGGAGCGCAGCAGGCTCTCGGAAAGCCTGTCCTCCACCAGGTCCTGGATGGTGCGGCGCAGCGGGCGCGCCCCGAAGACTTCGTCGTAGCCCTTGGTGCCCAGAAAGTCCTTGGCAGCCTCGCTGATTTCGAGCTTGATGCCCTTCTCGGAAAGCTGCTTGGTGACCGAAACCAGCATCAGGTCCACTATCTGGCGAATCTGTTCCTTCTCCAGCGGATGGAAGACCACCACGCCGTCGATACGGTTCAAAAATTCCGGGCGGAAGGTCTTTTTGAGCTCGCCCAGCAGGTTCTCCTTCATGCGGTCGTAGGATTTCTGCTGCACCTTGGATTCATCGGTGCGCGACACGAACCCCAGCGTGTTGCCCTTGCGGATGAGCTCGGCGCCGATATTGGAAGTCATGATGATGATGGAATTGCGGAAATCCACCTTGCGCCCCTTGGCGTCGGTGAGATGGCCGTCATCGAAAATCTGCAGCAGGATGTTGAAAACATCCGGGTGCGCCTTCTCGATTTCATCC
>CAZPAL010000006.1:0-18899 GCA_964584525.1 uncultured Dehalococcoidales bacterium
GCTACCCCGGACATGATGGGGCGCGTGGGCAAGCTGGGCAAGATGCTGGGACGCAAGGGTCTCATGCCCAATCCTAAATCCGGCACCGTGGTAGCCGCCGCTGACCTTCCCCGGGTTATCGCGGATTCACGCAAAGGACGCATGGAGTTCAAATTGGACCGCCAGGCCATTATCCACGTTGTGCTGGGCAAGGCCAGTTTCGAAACCGCCGGTCTGGTTTCCAACCTCGCGGCGCTGATGGAAGCCGTCGTGCGTTCGAAGCCTTCCGGTGCCAAGGGGCAGTATATTAAAAGCGCGGTGGTTAAAACCACCATGGGTCCAGGTGTTCCGCTGGATGTCAAGACGGCGTCCGAGATGACAACGGCGTAATATAAGGTTCTTTACAACAGGTTGCCTTATCTGAAGAAAGCGGGTGTCCGCGGATAGCGGACTTAATTGAAGCCTGCCGAGGATAATAGCCGGGGAACGTGACCGGCTTAAAGTCCTTGTGCTGTGCTCAAGGACTTTTGTTTATTAAGGAGGTGAAAATGAAGAAACAGCAAAAAGTGGAGATTGCCAGGGATTTGACGGAAAGCCTGTCCAGGAGCCGGGCAGGAGTGGTTACCAGCTATCAGGGGCTGCCGACACCCGAACTGGTCAACCTGCGCCACAAGCTCAAAGAGTACGGCGTTGAGTTTAAGGTGGTTAAAAACACGCTGGTCCGCAGGGCGGTGGCGGACACCGGCAAGCAATTTCTAAGCCCCTATCTGGACGGTGCCATTGCGGTAGCTATCGGGTATGACGATGTCACCGCTCCCGCGCGTGCCGTTACCGAATACATAAAAACCGCCAACATCAACATGACGGTATTTGGCGGGTTCCTCATGGACCGCTGGCTGAGCGAGGATGAAGTAGGTACGCTGGCTACGCTGCCGCCGCGTGACACGTTGATAGGAATGGTCATGGCCGGGCTGCAAAGTCCGCTTTATGGTCTGGTTAACGCCCTGACAAGCCCACTGCTGGGTATGGTGTGGGTTTTGCAGGCAAGAATAAATCAAATAGAGGAGAAATAAAATGGCAAAAATTACTGCTGAAGAAATGGTAGCAGCCGTCAAAGAGATGACGGTGCTGGAGCTTTCGGGCCTGGTTAAGGCGCTGGAAGCTGAATTCGGAGTGCGCGCCGCGGCTCCCGTCATGGCTGGCGGCGGCGGTGGGGCAGGCGTCGCCACAGCGGCACCGGTTGAGGAGAAGACGGAGTTCAATGTAATCCTCAAGGATGTGGGCGCCAACAAGATTAATGTCATCCGGGTTGTGCGCGAACTTACCAACCTGGGTCTCAAGGAATCCAAGGATCTGGTGGAAGCCGCCCCCAAAGCCGTCAAGGAAGCGGTTTCCAAGGATGAAGCCGCATCGGTCAAGTCCAAGCTTGAGGCTGTGGGCGCTACCGTCGAAGTTCAATAAAGCCTGTCAAACGATGGGATTATCGGGGAATTGGGGGGGAAAACCCGTCAGGGCGTCCCCCCATTCCCCGCTTTTCTTAGGACAGATAACCAGAGGTTCCCCATCGCGCTTGGCAGCCTGGATAGTGGCCGGGCTTATCATCATCCCTGAAACAATCATCCGGAAAGCATCGTCAACACTGATATTGGTTCGCATCATCTGGGCTTCGTTCACCAAGCCGGAAAAGCCGGAGGTAGGCACGGGGGTGCTGGGGATGTACACGCCGTACATTGTCCGGCCGTGGCTGTCGCGAAATTCGTTGGTGATAAAGGCTACCGTCAGCATGCCGTTGGTGGGAAACTCCACCAGTACCACCTCGCGGAAAGCGGCTTTATTGAGCGCGTTGGAACCGACCACGCTGTTGATGACTTGCTTGGCCCCGCTGTAGATTTGCCTGAAAACAGGCAGTTTGGCCAGCACGCTGTCGGCGAAGTGGATGATTTTTTTACCAACGTAATTGCCGGCTACGATTCCGATTAGCAGAATCAGAACCACCGTGATGGCGAACCCAAGGCCGGGAATTTCTTCCTTGAGGATGAGTTTAATCACAGGCTGCAGGATGCTGTCTACGGTGGAGAAGATCCAGATTAAAACCAGCAGCGCGGCCGCCACCGGAATTACTACCAGCAGCCCGGCCAGGAAGTGATTGCGCGTCCTGCTTACCGCCCAGCGCCAGAAGGTTTCTTTTTCTTTGGTCATATGAACCTCACTTGTGTGTTATCCATGCGGTTCCGTCAACCCCGGTAAGCGGCTAGAACGCGCTTCGCGGGCGGTACTGGATGGCTTCGGCGATATGGTGGGAGTGAATACCGGCAGTACCATCCAGGTCGGCGATGGTGCGCGCCAGTTTAAGTATGCGGTGGAAGGCGCGGGCCGAGAGATGTAATTGATTCATGGCTGCTTTTAATAAGCCCTGAGCGGCGCTCTCCACTCGGCAGTGTTCCCGGATTTCGGAAGGCGTCATCTCGGCATTGCAGGTGAGTTTGCCGCCTTCGAAGCGGCGTCCCTGCACATGCCTGGCGGCGCTCACTCGCTGCTGAACCCGCTCCGATGTTTCGGCATTACGGTCATCCGTCAGCTTCTCATAGTCAACATGGGGGACTTCCACAAAAATATCCACCCGGTCCATGAAGGGTCCGCTGATGCGTTTCTGGTAGCGGGAAACGAGCGACGGGGCGCAGGTGCAGGCCTTGAAAGGGTGATTGTAATAGCCGCAGGGGCAGGGGTTCATGGCGCCGACCAGCATAAAATTGGCCGGAAACGTCACGCTCCCCAGCGCCCGGCTGATGGTGACAACCTTGTCCTCCAGCGGCTGGCGCAGCACCTCAAGCAGGGAACGGCCGAATTCGGGCAGCTCATCCATGAACAGCACGCCCCGGTGGCTGAGCGATATTTCACCCGGCCTGGGCACATGGCCTCCCCCCACCAGCCCGGCATTGGAAATCGTATAGTGCGGGGAGCGAAAAGGCCGCTGCCGGATGAGAGGGGTGTCCTGGGGCAGCAGTCCGCTAATGCTGTATATGCGCGTAACTTCAAGTGCCTGGGCGGAAGAAAGCGGGGGCAGAATGGAAGGCAGCGCGCGGGCCAGCATGGTTTTACCGCTGCCGGGTGGGCCGCACATAATCATATTATGCCGGCGGCCGCCACTTCCAGCGCCCGCTTGACGTGCTCCTGCCCTTTTACGTGGGCCAGGTCAACTTCGTATAACTCAGCCGGCGCGCATTCGGCCGGCGCTGCGGGGATGGCTTCAGGTTGAAATTCGCCGCGCAGATAGGAAGCGACCTCAGCCAGCGACGCCAGCGGAACAATTTCAATCCCCTCCACCAGTGAAGCTTCCCGAGCGTCGCATTTGGGGACGACCACTTTTTTAAGTCCCATCTCCACTGCCAGGGCCACCATGGGCAGGATGCCGCCGGTGTGGCGCAGGCTTCCATCCAGCGACAGCTCTCCCAGGAAAAGGGTTTGGCGCACGTCGGCGCTGGCCTGTTCAGAACTGAGGACGATACCCACCGCAATCGGCAGGTCGTAGGCCGGGCCTTCTTTTTTAAGGTCGGCCGGCGCCAGATTGACGGTGATACGCTTCATGGGAAAGCTGAAACCGGAGTTCCTGACTGCCGCCCTTACGCGTTCGCGGGCCTCCTGCACGGCCGTATCGGGCAGCCCGACCACCGTAAAGGAAGGCAACCCCGGCGAGATATCAACTTCTACCTCGACCAGTGCCCCATCCAGCCCCTGCAGCGCGCAACCGACTACTTTAGCGAGCATTTCAAGCCTAATGTTAGCCTCCGGTAGGTAAATAGTCAATGAGCGGCCTCCGGTTTTGAACAGCCAATATTCCCACCGGGCGACTCCGCCTGCGATTCAGGCTGCGGATATTGACCTGCGGGCACTTCACCAGACATAACACTGTATTGCGCTTCATTTAGCTTTGTGCTATACTGTTTTTAGTTGAAGATGGGAACGGAAGTGGGTCACAACCCACTTTTTTGTTGTATCTGATTTGAAACGGGAGGTCTGGTTACAGCATGAAAAGCGAATTCTTGCTAGCCATAACCCAACTCTCGGCGGAGAAGAACCTGTCCAGGGATGTGGTGCTGGCGGCGGTGGAATCGGCACTGGCTTCGGCTTACCGCAAGAATAACTTCGCTCTGAACCAGGTGGTTACGGTTAAGATTAACCCAACGACCGGCGCAGTTGACGTGTGGGCGGAGAAGCAGGTGGTCAAACTTGTTTCCGACCCGCGCGCAGAGGTTTCGCTGGCCGAGGCAAAAAAAATAAAACCGGATGCCAAGCTGGAAGAACTGGTCATGGTCCGCTCCACCCCGCAGAATGCCGGGCGCATCGCCGCCCAGACTGCCAAGCAAGTGATTTTACAGCGGCTACACGAAGCGGAGCACAGCGCCATCTTCGATGAGTTTGCCGGCAAAGCCGGGGACATCGTATCCGGCGTGGTGCGCCGTGTAGACCCCAAGCAGGTGACGATTGACCTGGGACGCGCTGAAGGCGTCATGCCAGCTACGGAACAGGCCATGTGCGAGCGTTACCGCCCCGGGCAGCGCCTGCGGGCTTACCTGGTGGAAGTGGCGCAGTCGGCCAGGGGGCCGGCGCTGGTGCTTTCCCGCTCACACCCCAACCTGCTCAGGCGATTGATGGAACTTGAAGTGCCGGAGATTTATAACGGCACGGTGGAAATCAAGGCCGTTGCCCGCGAAGCCGGCTTTCGCAGCAAGGTGGCGGTGACCACCAATCAGGAAGGGGTGGATGCGGTGGGTTGCTGCGTAGGCTTGCGCGGGATACGCATCCAGAATATCGTCAGCGAACTGGGCGGCGAGAAAATAGACGTGGTCAACTGGAACGCCGACCCCGCCATATTTATTTCCCAGGCGCTCAGCCCGGCCCAGGTGCTGGCCGTCAAGATTGACGAAAAAAAGCAATCCGCCATCGCCGTCATCCCCGACAAGATGCTTTCACTGGCCATCGGCAAGGAAGGGCAGAATGTACGGCTGGCGGTTAAGCTCACCGGTTGGCGTATAGACATCAAGAGCGCCACCGATGAAAATAGGGATAAGGCCGAGGCCGAAGCCGCCCGCATCGCCGCCGAACCCGAGAGGGCGCAGGTTGCCGTCGAGCCGGAATTGCCGGTACCGGCGCCGCTGACGGCACATGCCGACACGCGGGTCAAGACTATCCGCTTCGCCGAGGAAATCCTGAAACCGGTCATCGAACCCGAAGGCGCGGCCAAGGACATCAAAAAGAAGAAGAAACCCGGTAAGGAAACGGCTGAGGACGGCATCAAGCTCAAGAAACAGCGCCGCGGCGG
This sequence comes from uncultured Dehalococcoidales bacterium, assembly GCA_964584525.1. GTDB lineage: Bacteria > Chloroflexota > Dehalococcoidia > Dehalococcoidales > UBA1222 > CAZPAL01. The sequence goes on from CAZPAL010000006.1 coordinate 5,300, forward strand.
CGTCGATTACCTTGACCAGGATGAAGATGAATTCTAACAGGCGTCCGATAAAGCGCACCTGCGTTGCGTGCCGCCAGACGGGCGACAAGCGCGCGCTGGTGCGCCTGGTGCGCACGCCGGAAGGTTGCGTAACGCTCGATGAACGCGGGCGGCTCCCGGGGCGGGGGGCGTATCTTTGCCTGAAAGCGGAGTGCTGGCAGGCAGCGCTTAAAAGCAATCGTCTCGAGCACGGGCTGAGAACCAGCCTGGCGCCTGAAGACAAAGCCAGGCTGATGGCCGCAGGCCAGGCCTTGATAGGGGGTAGCTAGTGGAGGAAAAGACAAACGAAGCACCGTTAATCGCGATTGAACTACCGCGCACGGTAGGTGTCCGACAGCTTTCCGAGATGCTGAAAGTTACCCCCGTGGACATCATAAAGGGACTGATGAAACAGGGGATAATGGCCAACATCAACCAGGTCACAGAATATGAAGTTGCCGCCAGGGTGGCGGCCGGTTTCGGTTTCGAAGCCAGACCTCAGGCGCAGAGCGTCAGCCGCGCCAGCGTCATCTCGGAAATTAAAAAGCAGCAGCAGTCCGGGGAAGAACAGGGTAACCTCAAGCTGCGCCCGCCGGTGGTCACCATCATGGGACACGTCGACCACGGCAAAACCCGCGTGCTGGACGCCATCCGGCAGACCCATGTTATGGAAGGCGAAGCCGGCGGCATTACACAGCATATAGGCGCCTACCAGGCTGAAATCAACGGCCAGAAGATAACGCTGCTGGATACTCCCGGCCATGAGGCTTTCACCGCCATGCGGGCCCGCGGCGCCCAGGTGACCGACATCACCGTGCTGGTGGTAGCGGCGGATGACGGCGTAATGCCTCAGACACTGGAGGCCATCGCACACGCTAAAGCTGCCGGGGTGCCCATCGTGGTAGCCATCAACAAGATAGACAAACCGGGGGCGAATCCGGATAACGTTAAAAAGCAACTGGCTGATGCCGGACTGGTAGTGGAGGAATGGGGAGGAGACGTCATCTCCGTGGGGACGTCCGCCAAAACCGGTCAGGGCATTCCTGAACTGCTGGAGAACCTGCTGCTGGTGGCCGAGATGGAAAACCTGAGGGCCGACCCCACGCTGCCGGCCAGGGGCGTGGTGATAGAAGCCCGCATGGACAAGACGCGCGGTCCCCTGGCGACTGTCCTCGTCCATGACGGGACTTTGCGTATCGGTGATATCATCATCGCCGGAGCGGCCAGCGGGCGCGTCAAGGCCATGTTCAACGACGCCGGAAAGCAGATTAGAAAAGCCGGTCCCTCCGCCCCGGTGGTGGTACTGGGCATCCAGAACATACCCAACGTGGGAGATGCCGTAACCGTGGTCTCCAGCGAGAAACAGGTACGCGATGTCATTGAGGCCTACCAGCGCGATTCCGCATCTTCCCGTTCGGTCAACCTGGCCACGCTTTTCGACCAGATAAGTGCCGGCAAGGTAAAGGAATTGCCGGTGATACTCAAAGCCGATGTTCAGGGCAGCGTGGAACCCATCAAGATTTCGCTGGAACGGCTCACCACCAATGAAATAAAAGTCAATATCATTCACAGCGGTGCCGGCAATGTCACTGAGAGCGACATCAACCTGGCTATGGCTTCGCGGGGGCTGGTGATAGCGTTCAATACTGGCGTCGAACCCAATGCCGCCCGCCTGGCTACGGCGGAAGGTATTGACGTGCGCCAGTATTCCATCATCTACGACCTGGTGGACGACGTTGAAAAAGCGCTTAAGGGGCTGAAGGAGCCAGAGATAGTTGAAGTTGTCGAAGGCCGGGTTCAGGTCAAGGCGGTATTCCCTGGCACCAAGAAGCACCAAGTGGCGGGCGCCTATGTGGTGGAAGGCAAAATCAGGCGTAACAGCCAGGCGCGCGTCAAGCGCGGTGACAAGCTCATCGCCACCAGCACCGTCGTCAGCTTGAGGCGCTTCAAGGATAGCGTCAACGAGGTTGCGGCCGGGTATGAATGCGGCATCGGCCTCCAGGATTTCAACGATTTCCAGGTGGGCGATATCATCGAATCTTACCGCAACGAGAAATCGAGTTAATAGACGTGTCATACCGATTGGAAAAGTTGAACAGCCTGTTGCGGCAGGAGTTGAGCGAGTTGCTGCGGCGGGAAATCAAGGACCCCAGGCTGGGCGGGCTGATTTCGATTACCCTGGTCGAAATCGCCCCGGACCTCAAAACCGCGCGTGTTTTCGTATCCAGCCTGGGCGGCACGGCTGAGAAAGACGCCATCCTGCAAATACTGGGCAGCGCCTCCCGTTTTTTGCGGGGGGAACTGGGCCGTACGGTCAATATGCGCTACACCCCGGAACTTGAATTCCGCTGGGATGACTCCATCGAGCGCGGGGCTCATATCCTCGAGTTGCTGAACCAGGTAACTCCTCCTGACCGAGGATAATGGTGCAGGGTATTATCAACGTCCATAAGGATGTAGGGCCGACCTCTTTTGCCGTCATAGCCCGTCTCAGGCGTATTCTGGGTGTATCTCAGGCAGGGCATGGAGGCACCCTTGACCCCCTGGCCAGCGGGGTGCTGCCGGTTTTCATAGGAGGAGCCACCCGCCTGGCCGAGTACCTGTTGGAACACCGCAAGACATACCGCGCCCTGATTGCACTTGGCACGGCCACCAGCACCTACGACAGCGAGGGCAGCGTCACCATGAAAGGCGATGCCGGCGCGCTAACCCAGGAAGCGGTCGATAAGGCGCTGGCGTCCTTCCGAGGCAGTATATGGCAGAAGCCCCCGCTGTATAGCGCCATTAAAAAAGATGGACAACCTCTCTACAAAACGGCCCGCGCCGGGGGGAGTGTTGAGCTGGAAGCCCGGCCAGTGGAGGTTTACGCCCTCAGAATTATTTCTTTCCGGCCACCTGAATTGGAACTGGAGGTCGAGTGCGGGCGTGGAACCTATATCCGCTCCCTGGCTCACGACTTGGGCCGGCAGCTCGGCTGCGGGGCTTATCTGGCGGGGTTGGTGCGCACCGCCTACGGCCCTTTTACTCTGGCCGGAGCTGTCAAGCTTGCCGAACTGGAACGGCTCGCCCCGGGAGGCGGCTGGTTGGTGCAGCTGCAGCCTGGCGATGTCGTTTTGGAAAACTGGCCGCAAATACAACTCGATGCGGAGCAGGCGGCACGGGTGGCTTGCGGTCAGGAGCTGGAACTGGACCAGCCGGCGGAACTGCCCAGACTGCGCGCGTACGGCGCAGACGGCAAACTGCTGGCTCTGTTGTTCCACGACGGCGGGGGTGCCATCTGGCGGCCGCGCAAGGTGTTCGAGTCGGGCAGGCAGCCTTGACAAGAAGAGGCTAAAGGGTTATATTGGCAAGCGGTCAATCGACGATAGGCCAGCGACATATTCAGGCCGGGTCCTGAATTTTTTAGTGGGTATTAAAGGAGACGATTTATGGGCAAGATTAACGTTGCCGTCATAGGTGTTGGCAATTGCTGTTCCTCCCTGATTCAGGGCCTGCATTTTTACAAGAAAGCCAAAGAGGTGGATTTTATCCCCGGCATTATGCATATCAACCTGGGTGGGTACCACATCAGCGACATCAACCTGGTAGCGGCTTTCGACATCGACAAGAACAAGGTCGGCAAAGACCTGGGCGAAGCCATCTACGTCAAACCCAACAACACCTTCAAGTTTTGCGATGTTCCCGCCATGGGCGTCAAAGTGGAACGCGGCATGACCCATGACGGGCTTGGCAAATACCTCTCGCAAATAATCGAAAAAGCCCCCGGCCCCACGGCTGACGTCGTAAAAATCCTCAAGGAAACCAAGACCGATGTCGTCATCAGCTACCTGCCCGTCGGTAGCGAGGAAGCCACCAAGTGGTACGTCGAGCAGATTCTCGAAGCAGGCTGCGGGTTCGTCAATTGCATACCGGTTTTCATCGCCCGCGAAAAATACTGGCAGCAGCGTTTCATTAACAAGGGCTTGCCCATCATCGGCGACGATATTAAATCCCAGGTGGGCGCCACCATCGTACACCGCGTTCTAACCCGCCTGTTTATGGACCGCGGTGTCAAGCTGGAACGCACATACCAGCTCAACTTCGGCGGTAATACAGACTTTCTCAACATGCTGGAGCGCGAACGCCTGGAATCCAAGAAAATCTCCAAAACCGGGGCGGTCACCTCCCAGCTCAAATACAAGATGAATCCTGACGACGTCCATGTCGGCCCGAGCGACTATGTCCCCTGGCTTGAGGACCGCAAGTTCTGCCACATCCGTATGGAAGGGCGCACATTCGGCGACGTGCCCCTCAATTTGGAATGCAAGCTTGAGGTCTGGGACAGCCCGAATTCAGCCGGCGTGGTCATAGATGCCATACGCTGCTGCAAGCTGGCCCTGGACAACGGCCTCTCCGGCGCACTTACCGCGCCCTCGTCATACTTCATGAAATCCCCGCCGATTCAATACACCGACGACGAGGCACACCGCAAGTTGGAGGATTTTATCGCCGAGATGTCCAAACCGAAGACCGAATCAGCCCCCAAGGCATAGCCGTGAAGGCTTCCGGGGGCACGGGGGTCAGATGAAGATTGCGCTGGTTTCCCCCTACGATTACTCCCATCCCGGCGGAGTGGTCAATCATATCCGTTCCCTGGCGGAGCAGTACACCCGGCTCGGCCATGAGGTGCGGGTGATAGCGCCGACCTCAGATAAAGCCGGGAATAACGAGGCAGAATTTGTCTGTATGGGCCGCGCCCGTACTATTCCGGTGCCTGGTACGGTGCTGCGCATCAGCCTGTCCGTGCATCTCGCTCCGCATATCAAGGAGGTGCTGGCGCGAGAGAAATTCGATATCGTCCACCTGCATGAGCCGTTTATGCCAATGCTGTGCAGCGCGGTGCTGCGCTTTTCCAATGGCGTCAACGTGGGAACTTTCCATGCTTGCGCCGGCAAACCAGGCTATGCGTTCGGCCGGCCGGTCAGCTCCTTCCTTTTGAAACGGCGCAACCGCAAGCTGTGCGGGCGCATCGCCGTATCCCATGCGGCCAGCCGCTATGCCTCCAAATCCGTTCCGGGGGAATTCACGGTCATCCCCAACGGGGTGGACCTCAGGGTGTTCAACCCGGAGGCGGCTCCCATGGCGGAATATAAAGACGGAAAACTCAATATCGTGTTCGTGGGCAGGCTGGAATCCCGCAAGGGAGTCAATTACCTGTTGGCGGCTTTCTCCAAACTCAAAGCTGAGTTCCCTCACATTCGGCTGCTGGTAGTAGGCCCGGGGGTACGGCTGCGGCATAAATATGAAAAATACGTGAGCGAAAACGGCATCGAGGACGTAGTCTTCACCGGTCCGGTGCCTTTCAACGACCTTCCGCGCTATTATCAAACCGCCGATATATTTTGTTCTCCGGCCACCGGGCAGGAGAGTTTCGGCATTGTTCTGCTGGAAGCTATGGCACTGGGGAAACCCATCGTGGCTACCAGCATCGAGGGATATTCCACCGTAGTCACTCATGGTCACGAAGGATTGCTGGTACCGCCGCGCCGGACGGACGCGCTGGCGGAAGCCCTCAGGAAGTTGATACAGGATGAAGCGCTGCGCCGTGAACTGGGCAACCACGGGCTGGTTAGCGTCAGGCGCTATGACTGGTCAATCGTCGCTGCGCAACTGCTGGCTTACTACCAGCTCAAGCTTGAAGAAAAAAGCGCCCGGCAAGGTTTCGCTCTGCCGTACCCCGGGCAGGTTCTGGTTCAGTAGGTACAGGCATGACTAAACCAGACTGGAGGCACGCGCTGGCGGCGGCCGTAGTCAGGCCGGCAGCCAGCGCGCTGGCCCACACGCCGCTCACGCCCGATATGCTGTCCTGGATGGGCTTGCTTTTCACCGCAGGAGCGTTGTACCTGCTGGTGAGCGGGAGACCGGCTTGGGCCGGAGTGATTGTGCTGGCGGGTGCTCTTTTCGACACGCTGGATGGCGCGCTGGCCAGGGAAACCAGCCGCGTCAGCGTGTTTGGCGGCGTGCTGGATTCCACCCTGGACAGGCTGACCGAAGGCATCATCCTGGTGGGCATCGTGTTCGTGGCGGCGCGGGATGGCTCCCATTTCGGGGCTGCGCTGGCCGGAGCGGCGCTGCTTTCCTCGATGGTGGTGAGCTATATCCGGGCCCGTGCCGAGGCGGCCGGCGTGCAGTGCTCGGAGGGATGGTTTACGCGCACCGAACGCGTGATTGTGCTGTCCCTGGGACTGATGTTGAACCAGATAATAATTGCGCTGGCGGTGATTGCGGCGCTCAGCACCATCACCGCAGGGCATCGCCTGCTGGTGGTATGGCAGAAAACCCGCCGGCAGCAAAAATAACAATTACCTCGACCCCGAAATAGACAAGGGGTTGCCATGTTCATAGGTTGGGGAACGGAGAAGGAGAAAGACATGCCGGTAATAGCGATTGTAGGGGGGCAGTGGGGCGACGAAGGCAAGGGCAAGGTGGTCGACCAACTGGCGGAGAACGCTCAGGTTGTGGTCAGGTTTTCGGGCGGCGACAACGCCGGCCATACCGTTATCAATCACCTGGGTGAATTCAAGCTGCACCTGGTCCCGGCGGGCATATTTTCTCCCGAAGTTATGTGCGTCATCGGCAACGGGGTGGTGGTTAACCCGGCCATGCTCAAAGCTGAATTGGAAATGCTGCAGAGCCGGGGAGTGCCGGCTGACAACCTGGCTGTCAGCGACCGTGCCCACCTGGTGATGCCCTATCACATATTACAGGATGAACTGGAAGAGGCTTCCCGTGCCGGTAAGGCCCTTGGCACTACCAAGCGCGGCATCGGACCGGCCTTCGCCGACAAGACAGCCCGGCTGGGCATCCGCGTTTGCGACCTGCTGGATAAGGAAGGACTGCGCGAGCGGCTGGGGCTGGTGCTGGAAACCAAAAATACACTGCTCACGCGCGTATATGGCGCTCAGCCGTTGTCTTTCGAACCCATGTACCGCGACTATTGCGCCTATGCGGATTTTTTGGCTCCGTACATAAAGGATACGCTTGTCCTGCTGCAAGAAGCGCTCCAGCGCGGAGACCTGGTATTGCTGGAGGGTGCCCAGGGGGCGTTGCTGGACCCCGATTTCGGAACTTACCCTTACGGGACGTCTTCATCTCCTCTGGTGGGAGGCGGCATTCTTGGTTCAGGCATAGCCGCCAACCGCATTGACCGCGTGCTGGGTATTTTTAAGGTGTACTGCACTCGTGTCGGCAATGGACCGATGCCCACCGAGCTTTTTGATGAAGTCGGGCAGGCTATCCGGGATACCGGGCACGAGTACGGCACCACCACCGGCCGCCCGCGCCGTATCGGCTGGTTCGATGCCGTGGCTGCGCGCTTCAGCTGCCTGGTCAACGGCATCACCGGACTGGCGCTGACCAGGCTGGATGTGCTCGATAACATGCCCCGTATCAAAATATGTACCGGTTACGAACTCGACGGGCGGCACATCGGGCATTTTCCGGCCAGCGTGGCCGAACTGGAGAAATGCCGGCCGGTTTATGAAGAGCTGCCGGGGTGGGGTGCCGCTCTCAATCACGTGCGCGCTTTCAACGACCTTCCGAGCGAGGCGCAGCGCTATGTGCGGCGCCTGGAGGAAGTAACCGGCACGCCTGTCAACCTGGTAAACATCGGGCCTTCCCGCGAACAGGTTATCAAGGTGCGCCCGGTCATCTGAACGCTGTCTGCGGAAATTAGGGGAGGCGCAAGCCCCCCCTTTTTTGATGGCAGTTATGGCAGGGGCAATGGCGGATTCACCGGTGTGTTGATGAGGGTAGGGCCGGTGATGACGAGGTCGGTGCTGGCCTGAACGGCATAGATAGTGTTGCCGATTATGGTGGTGTTCCAGGAATAGATATTGCCGGCGTCCCAATCCGTTGCCGCAGACAACAGCAATCCATCCCTCATGGCTCTGATTTCAAGAATGACGGCCATATCTCTAAAGCTCAGCGTGGAGTAGCGCGTGTTCGTATCGTCGGCTGCCAGCCAGGTCTGCAGTTCGGTCAGCGAATTGAAATATCTGGGAGCGATGACCTTGTTATAGTTGGCCGTCAGATTGGAAAAATTATTAGTCATGGTAGCGAGGTCGGCATTGGCCTTGCTCAGGTCGCTTTCCAGCGTGCTGGCCCGGGTTTTAGAGGCGGACAGGTCGGCTTCAATGCTGGTAATGCGCGCCTGAGCGGTGACGGCGGCGGCTTCAAGCTGAGTAATATTCCCTTTGGCCGTAGCCAACTCGGCCTGGGTGGCAGCCAGACTGGCTTTTTCCGCAGCCAGTTCGGTTTCCAACCCGGCAGCGCGGGCTTCCTCGGCGGCCAGTTCCTGTTCCAGTGTGTTTATTTCATTTACCCGAGCGGATACATCCGCTTCCAATCCGATTACATCGTTTTCCAGCTCGGCCACCCTGGCCTGAGAATCGTTCAACGCTCCGCTTTTATTGAAAAAGAGCACGCCTGTCACGATCAGTCCTATCAACAGTACCGCAGCCACAACCGGCCACAGCCAGACGGCACCTCCCGCCTTTTTAGCCGGGGCCGGTTTGGAAGGGGGCGGAGGCTCCGAAGGTCGGGCGGCAGGTGAAGCGGCTTGGGCAAGAGATGCGCCGCAGTTGGCACAGAATTTTACGCCTTCCTGGTTGGGGCTGCCGCATTGTGAGCAAAATTGCATGATTTTCTCCCTCTTCGAAGTATTTTTCCTATGATATAGGGCGGCGGGCATAAAGTAAATAGTATTTACGAACTATTTTTATAAATTTTAATTCAAGGTCAGGGCAGCGGATACTGGTTTATGGGTGGTGATACGTTCGGATGCACCAGCACCAGTTCATCGTTATCCGGGTTGATGCTGTAAACCTGGGTGCCCCCCACCACCGCGTAATTTACGCCTTTCAAGAAAAATGAACCCAAGCCTGCAGGCTGGATGGTAGCGGAGATAATCAAGCCATCCCTGAGTGCCCTCAGATACAGCGTGTATGCGCGCGTGATGCTGTCGGATTGGGCGTAAACCAGGTTGGTATCGTCCAGTTCCAGCCAGCGCTGCAGCTCTGCCAGGTCGTTGAAATGCCGGGGAGACCTGATTTTAGCCAGGTCGGCCGTCAGGGCCAGGTTAGCAGCCTGAAGCTCGGTAATCTGGAGAGTGGCCGCCTGAAGCGCGGCTATCCGGGCATTGGCGGAGGCCAGTTGATTTTCGATGGTGGCGAGGTTGGCATTGGCGGCAGCCAGTTCAGCCTGGACGGACGCCACCCGTGCTTCGGCAGCCTGGAGCTCGGCTTCGGCGGCGGCGGTATCCGCTTGGGCGGCCATCACGGCGGTCTGCGAGGCGGCTTGGGCGGCGGCGAAGTCGGTTTCAAGCTGCGCGACATCGGCTCTGGCGGAGTTGAGGTCGCCCTGCAATTGAGCGGATATGGCCTGTTCTGCGGACAACTGCGCCTGCAGGTCGGTATTGGCACCCGCCAGAGCTATCAGTTCCAGCCTGGCGCTGTTGAGGTCCGCTGAGTTTTGGCCGTTAAGTACCAGCACCGCGACCAGCGCTAATGCCAGCACACCCGCCAACAGGGCGACCAGCAATGTTGCAGCGGACAGGCCTGAAGCTTTGGGCGGGCGGGGATGAGTGGTTTCGGTGTCCATAGCTGCTCTCCTCTACAAAAATTATATCAGGTGACCGAACGTCATTTCGTAGTATAGCGCAGTTATGGGAGTGCTACAACGCCCGCATTTCGTGCTCCCAGGGGCTATTTGCTGGTATAATTCAGGTATATGACGGATACAGTCGTGCGGGTGGCGCTGGAGACGCTGGGATGCAAATTGAACCAGGCGGAAAGCGAAGCCATGGGCCGCGCGCTTTCGACTGCCGGCTGCCTGCTGGTTGGAGCAGGGGAGGAGTCGGATGTTTATATTCTCAATACCTGCGCCGTAACCCATATCGCCGACCGCAAGAGCCGACAGTGCCTGCGCCAGGCGCGCCGGTCCAGCCCGCGTGCCCTGCTGGTGGCAATCGGCTGCTATGCCGCCGAAGAACGCGAAACCCTGACTCGCCTTGGGGCGGGGTTGGTGCTGGACAATACATCCAAAGATAAGCTGATACCTCTGCTGGCGCAGATGGGGTACCTCGGTGCATCTCTTCAAACGAGCAGTGCCCAAACCCGCGCACGCGGCATGGTCATGGTCCAGGATGGCTGCCGGCGCTTTTGCAGCTACTGTATCGTGCCGCATGTGCGCGGCGGTGAAAAAAGTCACGATGCCGCCGAAATTGTGGATGATATACGGCTCAGGGATGCCGATGGCTGCCTGGAGGTGGTGCTGACCGGCACGGAAATCGGCTCTTACCGGTGGAACGGGATTGACCTGGCCGGTCTTATCTCCCGTATTCTGGACGAGACTACCATCCCCCGCCTGCGGATTTCTTCGCTTCAACCCCAGGAAATAACCCCCTCCCTGCTGGGCTTGTGGCGAAATCCGCGCCTGTGCCCGCATTTTCACCTTTCGCTCCAGAGCGGCAGCGATGCGGTGCTGCGGCGCATGAACCGCGCTTATACCGGCGCAGAATATGCCGAAACGGTAGCCCGCATACGGGTCGAGATGCCGCTGGCCGGTATTACCACCGATATCATCGTCGGGTTTCCCGGCGAAACGGAGCATGAATTCCAGCAGAGTCTGGACTTCGTAACCGGCCTGGGTTTCAGCCGAGTGCACGTTTTCAGCTTTTCCCCCCGGCGCGGCACTCCCGCCGCCGTAATGCCCGGCCAGATGGGAGCGGCGCTTAAAAAGGAACGCAGCCGCCTGATGCGGGCGGCAGGGGCTAAGAGCGCCGCCGCTTTCCGGCAGCGCCTGCTGGGCCAGCCGGAGAGCGTGCTGTGGGAGGAGATGGAGGACGGCGTCTGCAGCGGTTACAGCGGCAATTACGTGCGCATGTACGCCGCTGGCGGAGATGCGCTGTTGAACTGCATCACTTCTGTCGTGCCGGTAAAGCAATTCCGGGGCGGGTTGTGGGTGGAAATCCGGGAGTGACCACAGCGGGTGTCAGCGGATATCCCTGGCCCGTAGCCGCATGGTTTCATTCAGGATTTTCTTGCGCAGCCGTATGCTAGTCGGAGTGATTTCCGCCAGCTCGTCGCGGTTGATAAAGTCGATGGCCTGCTCCAGGCTCATGATGAGGGGAGGGGTGAGCTTCACCATGATATCCGACGTTGAAGAGCGGATATTGGTTTTCTTTTTCTCTTTGCAGACATTGATGGCGATATCCTGGCTGCGATTTGTCTGGCCGATAATCATGCCCTCATAGACCATCGTTCCGGGCGGGATGAAAGTGATGCCGCGCTCCTGGGCATTGTTCAAGCCGTACGAAAGCACTTCACCGGCCTCCGAAGCCACCAGAACGCCGCTGCGTGAAGAGACGATTTCCTGCCTCCATGGTTCATAACCCAGGAAGATGGTATTCATCACCCCTTCGCCGCGGGTGGCGGTCAGGAAGGGATTGCGGAAGCCTATCAGTCCCTTGGTGGGGATGCGGTATTCGAGGCGCACGTTATCATGGCCGTCGTTATGCATATTGGTAAGCTCCGCCTGCCGCTTTGAGAGCATCTCGGTTAGGATACCGATATGGTCGGAGCGGGTGTCGATGGTGAGCGCTTCCACCGGTTCTAGCAGCACCCCGTCTACCTCGCGGGTGATGGCTTCCGGTTTGGATATCTCGAACTCGTAGCCCTCGCGGCGCATGGTTTCAATCAGGATGGCCAGATGCAATTCTCCCCGGCCTTTGAGGAGGAAGGTGTCGGCGCTTTCGGTATCATGCACGCGCAGGCTGAGATTGGTTTCCAGTTCCCGGGCCAGCCTTTCCCGCAGCTGCCGGCTGGTGGAATATTTGCCTTCCCGGCCCGAAAGGGGAGAAGTGTTGACCCCCAGCGTCATCTCTACAGTGGGCTCCCCCACCTCGATGCGCGGCAGGGCTTCGGGACAGGCCGGGTCGGCGATGGTATCGCCGATGCTGACTACCGAAACGCCGGTGACGGCGACGATGTCGCCGGCCTCGCACAGGCTGGTTTCCAGGCGTTTGAGCCCCAGGTAGGTGAACAACTGGCTGATTTCGAAACGCGCGCTGGTGCCGTCGGCGTGGATGCAGACGACGTTCTCGCGCGGCTTGATTTGCCCGCGCCAGATGCGCCCAATAGCAATTTTACCCTTGTGGGAATCATAATCCAGCGTGGAGACCAGCATCTGGAAGGGGCCGCTCTCAACTCGGGGCGGGGGTATGACGGCCAGAACGGCATCCAGCAGCGGCGAGACATCCTTGCCGGTGATTTGCGGGTCGTTGACCACCCAGCCCTGGCGGCCGCTGGCGTAAAAGACGGGAAAATCCAGTTGCTCCGGCGTGGTGGCCAGTTCCAGGAAGAGGTCCTGTGTCAGCTTGAAAACTTCCGCGATGCGCGCATCCTTGCGGTCGATTTTGTTGATGACCACGATGGGGCGCAGTCCGTTGGAAAGCGCTTTTTGCAGCACGAACCTGGTCTGTGGCATGGGGCCTTCCACCGAATCCACCACCAGCAGGCAGCCGTCGGCCATGCTGATAACGCGCTCCACCTCACCCGAAAAATCGGCATGCCCGGGGGTGTCGATGATGTTAATCTTGACCCCCTTGTAGGCGATGGCCGTGTTCTTGGCCATGATGGTGATGCCCTTTTCACGCTCCAGGTCGCCCTGGTCCATGATGAGCTCGCCCACCTCCTGGTTTTCGCGAAAAACCTTGGTCTGCTTGAGCAGGGCGTCCACCAGGGTGGTCTTGCCGTGGTCAACATGGGCGATGATGGCTATGTTCCTGATATCGTTGCGATAATTCATAGGGTTATTCCGGTTGGCTCCCGTTCTGGTTATTCATTTACACAAGGTATAATTATACAACATAACGGGGCGGGGCGTTGGGGGGCACTGTCTGTTTAATGTAGGTATCGGATTATTCGGATGGGAATGTTGGGGAGGGTATAAAAAATATCTAAAATAGTATATACTGTTTAATATATGGTATATACGGAGCGCGATTATGAATACATCGATACTGTCCGAAAAAGGCTGGGTGGTTATTCCGCAGGAAATGCGGGAGCGCTATGGTCTCAAAAAAGGAGACCGCGTTCACATCATCGACTATGCCGGAGTGATTTCCATCATTCCGGTCAGCGATACCCCCGTCCGGGACTCGCAGGGCATGCTCAAAGGCAAGAATTCGCTTATCGGAGAGTTGGTCAAAGAAAGGCGGAAGGATGCTGCCGGTGGGAGATAGCATCTCCGCCGGCGGGAAATACGTACTGGACAGCTACGCGCTGCTAGCCTATTTCGAAGGCGAGGCAGGGGCCGGACAGGTCAGCAAGCTGCTAATTTCGGCTGAAGCCGGAAAAAGCCGGCTGTATATGTGCGTGGTAAACTTGGGGGAGGTTATTCATATCGTAGAACGCGAGCGGGGGCTGCCCAAAGCCCAGGAGACACTGGCGCGTATCGACGAACTGCCGGTAGAGATTATTGACGTTGGCCGAAAGCTGACGCTGATGGCTTCCCATCTGAAGAAGGACTGTCCGGTAGCTTA
>CAZPAL010000007.1:0-18491 GCA_964584525.1 uncultured Dehalococcoidales bacterium
TACGCACAGTCCACCCAGCAGGATGAGCGCCAGGAAAATGGGCAGGTTGACCTGGTTAAAGAAGGCGCTCTCCATTTCGCTGCGGTTGCCGGTAAATACCTCGGAGAAAAAGGGGTACATGGTGCCGACAAATACGGCGAAGGTGGAGGCTACCAGCAGCAGATTATTGAGCAGGAAGGTGTTTTCTCCAGAAATTAAGGCGTCGTCACCGGGTTCGTCTTTGATATGTCGGCGCCGCCAGAACATCAATGCCAGCGAACCGAGCAGGGTGACGGCCAGGAATCCGATGAAAACAGGCCCCATGGCGGTCTCCCCGAAGGTATGCACCGAATTCAGTATGTCGCTGCGGGTCAGGAAGGCGCCGAAAATGGCCAGGTTAAAGGTAAAGATAATGAGCAACAGGTTCCAGGATTTGAACAGCCCGCGCCGGCGCTCCATCATGGTTGAATGCAGGAAGGCGGTCAACAACAGCCAGGGCATAAGGCCGGCATTCTCCACCGGGTCCCAGGCCCAGTAACCGCCCCACCCCAGTTCGGCATAAGCCCACCACATACCCAGGATGTTGCCCACCCCCAGCAGCACCCAGGCGGCCAGCGCCCAGCGCCGGGCGGCGGCCACCCATTCGCCTGTCAGCCTGTTGCTGATGAGGGCGGCTACCGCCAGGGCGAATGGCACTACCAGCAGGGCGAAGCCGGCCAGCAGCAGGGGAGGGTGGAAAATCATGCCCGGGTTCTCCAGCAGCGGATTGAGGCCGATGCCGTTGGCGGGCGGGCTGTCCAGGCCGGTGAAGGGGTTATGGATGAAAATCAGCACCAGGAACAGGGTTTCGGTCAGCATTATGGTCGGGAAGGCGTAGGGCAGCAGTTCCCCGCCGGATTTTGCCCCCCGGCGCATCAGGATAGCAGCCGCCAGCGCCACCAGCCAGCCCCAGAAAAGAACCGAACCCGCATTGCCGGCCCATAGCGCCGTAACCAGGTAAATGGGTGAGGTTTCGAGGCTTGAATAGGAAGCCACGTACTCCAGCGAAAAATCATGGGTCAGCAGCGCTATCAGTAGCGCAGCTACGGCCAGCGTGGTGAAACCCGCCGCCGCATTCACTCCCAACTCCGCGCTGCGCCTGAGCCGGGCGAGGCCGGGGCGCCAGGACAAAAGAAAAGCGGCGCCTGCGTACAGCGCCGCCAGCAAAGCCAGAATGAGTGCGATGTTGCCGAGTATTCCCATGGCTACGCTCCTTTACTCTACCGGTTCGTATTTAGATGAACACTTGATAACCAGCTGGCTGGCTACGAAAGTATCCCCTCCCGCAATCAGCTTCCCCTCCGCCACAATCTGCTGTCCTTCCTTGAAAGTGTCCGGAACCGAGCCATTATACACCACCTTCAGGGTGTCGTTTCGCCCGGTCATATCCTCAAGGGTAAAATGGAGGTCGAACCCTTCCTTGTATGACCCCTCGGCCACCAGGCCGCTGACGCGCACGCTTTTATCCAGCACGTCGGCTCCCTGGTCCAGAAACTGGCCCACGTCGTAGTAATAGGTGTTGCCGCCCATAAAGGCGGCGTATCCCAGCACCGCCAGGGCCAGCACCACCACTATGCCCCCGATGATAAATTTCTTGTATTTTTTCATATTTGCGCCTGCTCTTATCGATAATCTTTACCATTATATCATAAGCTTTCAGGTGAGACCGGAGAGGTGCCGTGAAAGTAATGGAAAGCTGCCATGATGGAGCGAATACAGAAAGGGAGGGGTAAGTTTTCCCCTCCCTTTCTTGTATTGCTATCGGATTTTACTTGACGATGATTGTACCGGTCACGGTGGGAGCTTCTTTGTTGTAGTATTCATACGTTCCGGCGGTGGTGAATGTATATTCGAATTTACCTTCAGCGGGTATCTCCGTGTCAAAGAGTTCATTGCGGCTGGTAACGTTGGTATCCTCATGAGACGGATTAAACCAGGTGACCTTACCGCCGACGGCGATGGTAACTGTCTTGGGAATAAACTCGGAGCCCGTGGCGTTAATGGTAATTTCCATGGGTAACGAGGTGGTGGGTGGAGTGGTGGTGGTAGTAGTGGCAGTGGTGGTGGCTCCACCTGGCGCCAGATGGCAGCCATCGCCCTCGCAGGCGGCGGCGGCGTCGGTGCGGTTGGTATGGTCGCCGGGCGAACCGGGCGCAACCGAATAGACGGTGCCGGGCGAAAGCGAGCGGCTGGTGTAGGTGGGGGGCAGTGGGAACTGGCTGATGCCGGCGCCCGGTCCATGGCACATCAGGCACAGCCCCTTGTAGGAAGCATAGACGGCGGCGTTATGAGTGATGTTGTCGATGCCGTCGGTGGGGATGGGCGGATTGGACGGGGTGGTGGTCGGGGTAGTCGTCGGGGTAGTAGTGGGTGTGGTCGTAGGCGTAGTCGTCGGAGTGGTGGTCGGTGTGGTCGTGGGAGTGGTGGTGGGCGTAGTCGTGGGTGTAGTGGTAGGCGTGGTGGTAGTGCCGCCGCCGCATCCTGCTGTCACCAGCGCCAAGGCCAACACGCACACAGCCAGTAAAGGCATTATTTTGCGCACGCTATTATCTCCTTCTGGATTGAATGAAGTCAATTCTAGCACTGTTTTCTCGAGCGGTCAAAAAGGGTGCGCGGGCGCGTAACTTCGCGTCGCCGCCGGTTCACCGGACCTATCGGCAAAAAGAAAGCCGGGGTCCTGCGACCCCGGCTGATAGGAAAAATCCTCGAGCTTGGAAAACCTTACGGCGCCTTGTGGCAGCCTTCTCCTTCGCAGCCGACCGCGGCGTCGGTGCGGGTGGTGTGATCACCGGGCGAACCGGGCGCAACCGAATAGACGGTGCCGGGTGAAAGGGAGCGGCTGGTGTAGGTGGGGGGCAGCGGGAACTGGCTGATGCCTGCGCCCGGTCCATGGCACATCAGGCACAGCCCTTTATAGGAGGCATAGACGGCGGCAGTATGCGTTTTGTTGTCAATGCCGTCGGTGGGGATGGGCGGATTGGACGGGGTGGTGGTCGGGGTAGTCGTCGGGGTAGTAGTGGGTGTGGTCGTAGGCGTAGTCGTCGGAGTGGTGGTCGGTGTGGTCGTGGGAGTGGTGGTGGGCGTAGTCGTGGGTGTAGTGGTAGGCGTGGTGGTAGTGCCGCCGCCGCATCCTGCTGTCACCAGCGCCAAGGCCAACACGCACACAGCCAGTAAAGGCATTATTTTGCGCACGCTATTATCTCCTTCTGGATTGAATGAAGTCAATTCTAGCACTGTTTTCTCGAGCGGTCAAAAAGGGTGCGCGGGCGCGTAACTTCGCGTCGCCGCCGGTTCACCGGACCTATCGGCAAAAAGAAAGCCGGGGTCCTGCGACCCCGGCTGATAGGAAAAATCCTCGAGCTTGGAAAACCTTACGGCGCCTTGTGGCAGCCTTCTCCTTCGCAGCCGACCGCGGCGTCGGTGCGGGTGGTGTGATCACCGGGCGAACCGGGCGCAACCGAATAGACGGTGCCGGGTGAAAGGGAGCGGCTGGTGTAGGTGGGGGGCAGGGGATACTGGCTGATGCCTGCGCCTGCGCCGTGGCACATCAGGCACAGCCCTTTGTAAGAAGCATAGACGGCGGCGGTATGGGTGATGTTGTCGATGCCGTCGGTGGGGATGGGCGGATTGCCGGGAGCAGTGGTGGTGGGCGTGGTGGTTCCCGGTTCGGTAGTGGTGCCGCCGGGCGTGGTTGTCGGTTGGGTGGTCGGCTGGGTGGTCGTAGTCGTGGTGGCAGGGGGGGTGGTGCTAGTCGCCGGCACGGCCAGAGCATGGCAACCGGGTTTGATGCAGTCGGCATTGGTAAAATTGGCGTGGTTGAAAGGATGCTCGGCGGGATATTTCTCATCCTTGGGCTGGTCGGAAACATGGCAGGCGTTACAATTCTGGAACAGGAAACTGTCTTCGTGAGGCATCATCAGGAATTGTCCGTCACCCGCTTCGCTGGTTCTGGCACAGGCCACAGCGGCCGGGATGGTGGCAATCACCGCAATCAAAGTCAACCAGAGCAATGTTTTGTTTTTCATGTTACATTCTCTCCTTTAGCCGTGTTTCTTCCCGGTGAGTTCTTCATACCATACGGCATGATGATGTTTGACCAGGTCGGTCGGCATGGTTCCGGTGAACCACGAGAAGAAAGCCGGCCAGTGGTTCAGGGCGACGATGATGCCGACATGAACCAGTGTGTACAGGATTATAAAAATGGTGAACCAGTCGTGGATGATGGTCGCCCAGCCCCAGACATCGGCTGAGATGGACAGCATATGGGCAGCCAGCTTGACTGCTCCGGTGGCCAGCATGACCCCGCCGATGAGGAAATACGGTAAGAAGGAGGATTTCTGCGAGGACAGATAGCGCCCCTCCTTTTCCCATGTGCGGCGGAGAAAATACTTGCCGATGAAACCTTGAATCACATCCTGCATGTTCGGGATGAGTTGCTTCCACTGGCGGGCGGCAGAATAATCCGCCACGAAGAAAAATCCGCCGAAAACCGCCATCGCGACAGCAAAATAGTGCATATTAAGCGGCGCAATCACCGTTCCCGGGGTTTTGGCGAACGGCCCGATGGCGAAGAAGCCCAGTGACAGGCCCAGGATGATGCCGGACGCCATGGCGGCGAAAATGCCCAGCGCAGTCGCCCAGTGGGAAATGAAAGAACCCACGCCGTGGCGGACGACTACGTCGCACTCCACCGTGGGTGCTTTCTTGAGCAGGCCGCGAGCCGCCCCGGCGATGACACCGATGACCGCGGCGCCGATGAGCGCCCACTGAGCCAGGGTATTATCGAACAGGGGAACATCACTGAGGGAGGTATAAGCCAGGAAGATACCCGCCCCCAGCACGGCCAGAAGGACAACCGTCAGGATAATGGACTTTTTCAGCATGAAACTACCCCCTTGCTCTCCTTAACTTAGCCTTTTTATTCGAGTCCGCCTCCGGCGGACACTTAAGCCGCAAACGAATGTCTGGCGCTAGCCGCATAATATAGAACAGTAGTGGGTGTTTGTCAAACCGCTTAAGAGTCCAGTACATATTGGACTTTTCGGGGTGGCGCGGGATGCGCTAATCGCGCACTCCAGTATCAGTTCGGAACGAACTCAACCCTGCCCCCCTTGTACTCCCCGGCATAAGCTGGTGTCATGCCGGAAGCCATGATGAATGGCTGAAGTATCTTTTGGAGGGTGGCGCGGCTGATCGGCCAGGGGTGCGACGCAACAGGCAAAAAAGGGCAGCGGCGGGATTCCCGCCGCTGCCCGAACAGTAATGCTTCGGTTAAGCGGCCGCTGGCTCTTCCGCCGGATAGGCTTCCAGACCATGCTCGGAGATGTCCAACCCCGCCAGTTCTTCCTTGCGGGAAGCCCTGAGGCCGGTGGTTTTCTTGATTATCCAGAAGGTCAAGAAGGCCGTGGGCGCCACCCAGGCCACCAGTGCCAGGATATTGACCGCCTGGAGCAGGATTTGCCCCGCTTCCCCGG
This sequence comes from uncultured Dehalococcoidales bacterium, assembly GCA_964584525.1. Taxonomy (GTDB): domain Bacteria; phylum Chloroflexota; class Dehalococcoidia; order Dehalococcoidales; family UBA1222; genus CAZPAL01. The sequence goes on from CAZPAL010000007.1 coordinate 5,493, forward strand.
TGATGAGCCCCTTGACGCCGCCGTAGCTTCCGTCAGCGAAAATACCCACCGCCAGCAGCCCCCACAGGCCGCCGGCGAAATGCACCGGCACGGCGCCTACCGCATCGTCCACCTTGAGTTTGCGCTCAACGATATAACTGCCGGCCATCATGAAGACCACGGCGATGCCACCGATTAGCACGGCCGCCCAGGGCGCCACGTAGGCGCAGGGCGCGGTAATGCCCACCAGCCCGGCCAGCGAGCCGTTGCAGGCGGCGATGATATTGGCTTTGCCGGTGCGCACGAATTCCCAATAGAAAGCCACCAGAGCCCCGGTGGCCCCGGCAAGGAAGGTATTGACCGCCACAATTGAAAGCCGCAGGTCGGTGGCTGCCATGGTGCTGCCGGCATTGAAACCGAACCAGCCGAAGAACAGAATAAAGGTGCCTATGACCACAAAGGGCAAGTTGTGTCCCTTGATGGCGTTGGGGGTGCCGTCCTTGTTGAACTTGCCGATGCGGGGGCCGACCATAGCCGCCGCGATGAGCGCCGCCAGGCCTCCGACCATGTGCACTACTCCCGAACCGGCGAAGTCACGCACGCCGGTCGTTCCCAATATGCTGAGCGTGCTCAGCCAGCCGCCGCCCCACACCCATTTACCGAAAACGGGGTAGATGACGGCACCGATGATAAAGCTGTAAGCCAGGTAGGCGGTGATTTTCATTCGTTCGGCCACCGCGCCGGCCACAATGGTACAGGCGGTAGCGGCAAAAACCATCTGGAAGAACCACAGCATGGCCGTCGATACGTCGTAGCTGGCGCCGCTCAGGAAAAATCCTGAATAGCCGATGAAACTGTTGCCCATATCCAGGCCTGAGAAGAGCCGGGAGCCCCCGAACATAATGGCGAAACCGAAGGCCCAGAAGGCCAGCGAACTGATGCAAAAATCCATGAAGCTCTTGGTCCAGTAATTGACCTGGTTCTTGGAGCGAATCAACCCGGCCCCAAAAAAACCGAAGCCAAGCTGCATGAACCACACCAAAAAGCCGGCGATGAGTGTCCAAATCATGTTGACCGGCGCCGACGGGTCAGCGGCCAACGTGTCGGCGCCGCTGGAATCGGCTGCCGCCAGCAAAGATGGCACACCCAGGAAAGCCACCGCCAGCAGGCCCGCCATGGCGACGTAGCTAAAAACCCGTCCCGGCCAGCGGATTCTGACCGGTGTGTCCTTTGCCTTGGCGGAGGTGCCTGACATCCAGCTGAAAAGGCTGCCCAGTCCGGATGCGAAAGGAAACCATTTACTCATCTATTCTCTCCTCGTTCCCGACGGCGGCATCCCGCCTATTCTTCTTCCGGCTGAACATGGCGGTTGCGGATGCGGCTGGGCAGTACCGCCCAGGTTACGAACAACCCTACGAAGGCAACCCCGGCGAAGATGGCTTCTACTGGCATGATTTTCTCCTTTCCCTGATTGTCCGGACTCATCCGGCGCGTTTCTTATGCTGCCAGTCTAATACGGCCGTATTTCTGTATGATTACGGGAATGTTAATTCTATGTTACGTAAAAGCGTCATGGCGCCGGGGACGCGGAAAAACAAATACCCGCCTGGGGCGGGCGGGTATGGATTATGCGCACATATTATTTTATAGCCGGACGGGGATGCCTCTTTGCGCCAGATAGCGCTTGGCCTCGGACACGCTGTGCAATCCGTAGTGGAAAATGCTGGCCGCCAGCACCGCATCGGCTTTGCCCGCAGTAAGCGCCTGAGTCAGGTCCTCCAGGCTGCCGGCGCCGCCTGAGGCAATCACCGGCACGTTGACCGCCTCCGAAATGGAGCGGGTCAGTTCGATATCGTACCCGCAACGGTGGCCGTCGGCATCCATGCTGGTGAGCAAAACCTCACCCGCTCCCAGCTCCACCGCGCGCCTTACCCATTCCACGGCGTCCAGCCCGGTGGGTTTTTGGCCGGCGGAAATAACCACCTGCCACTTGCCGGGCTCGCCCTCCCGGCACCTGGCGTCTATGGCAATCACCACGCACTGGTTGCCGAAGCGTTCAGCCGCCTCTGAAATCAGATGCGGGTTCAACACGGCGGCGGTGTTGAGCGAAACCTTGTCAGCACCGGCGCGCAGCACGCGCTGGATGTCATCCAGGTTGCGCAGTCCCCCGCCCACCGTCAGCGGCATGAAGACCTTCTCCGAGACGCGCGCCACCATGTCCACCATGGTGTTGCGGTCCTCGTTGGTAGCGGTAATATCCAGGAAAACCAGTTCGTCCGCTCCCTGCCGGTAATAAAAGTCGGCCAGTTCCACCGGGTCGCCGGCGTCTTTAAGCTCTATAAAACTGGTGCCCTTTACCACCCGCCCGCCCTTGACGTCCAGGCAGGGTATGATGCGCCGCGTCAGCATTTAATCACTGTCCTTCAACGCCTGTTTCAGGAAGTTAGCGTATATCCTGAGCCCCATCTCGCCGCTTTTCTCCGGATGAAACTGGGTGGCGGCCAGGTTTCCGCGGGCAATCACGCTGGCAAAGGAAAGGCCGTAATCCGTCTCCCCTGCCACTACCGAGGAATCTTCAGGCACCCCGTAATAACTGTGCACGAAATAAAAATTGGCATTATCCGGAATGCCTTCAAAGAGGGGATGCGAGCCCTTCTGCCGCACCTGGTTCCAGCCGATATGCGGAATCTTGAGGGTAGGAGGGAACTTCCTCACTGTCCCCGGCACGATGCCCAGACAGCGGTTGAGCCCTCCCTCTTCGGTGAAGGCGAAAAGGAGCTGCAAACCCAGGCAAACCCCCAAAAAGGGTTTCTCTTGAAAGATGTGCCGGCAAAGCGGCTCCGCCAGCCCGCGGCCGGCCAGTTCCTTCATGGCCGCCCCGGCGGCTCCCACTCCGGGTAAAATAATCACATCAGCCCCGCCGACCGCCTCCGGCCGGCTGCTTACCTCGGCCTCGTATCCCAGGCGGTGCAAGGCATTGGCTACGCTGCGCAGGTTGCCGGCGCCGTAGTCAACCACCACGATTGATTTTACTGCCAATTCAAAAGCCTTATCTGCCGAAGGGGCAAACTGGATAATTGCAGGGCTGGCAACCCAGGCACAGCCCGCCATGCCCCATAGCCACGATTTCCTCGCGGGTGATGACCTGCCCCGCCAGGGCGCGCGGCAGCAGCATGTCAATCACGGTAGCCTTGTTCCAGATGGCGCAGGCCGGTGCGCCCAGGATGGGGATGCCGTCCAGGTAAGCCGCCATGCACATCGTGCCCGGCATAATGGGCACGCCGTAGGAAAAAATCTCGGCTCCGCTCTTTTTCACCCCTTCAACGGTGACATCGTCCGGGTCGACCGAAAACCCGCCGCAGGCGATGATGGCATCGCAGCCCCGCTGCTTCATCTCCAGCACGGCGGCGGCGATTTTGTCTTCCTCATCCGGCACGATTACGCTATGGTGAAGGCGGGCGCCGAGGGCTTCTATCTTTAGCTGCATGGTCTCGGTGAACTTATCTTTGATAAGGCCGTTAAAAACCTCGCTGCCGGTCACCACCACCCCCACTTTTTTCAAAATGAAAGGCAGCACTCGCACGGCTTTGCCACGCCCGGCGCAAAGCTGTTCCACCTGGCGCAGACGGGTGTCGGTGGTATAGAGAGGCACTATCTTGGTTCCGGCGAGGGTCATGCCGGCCTCACACACGGTGTTGTCATGACGCGTGGAAATGACCACATCCGGGATGGAGTTGATGAGTCTCACCAGTTCGACGTCCACACGCAGTAAACCGGTTGAGGCGGCGCGGATATCAATGCGGCCTTCGTGTACCCCTGAAAAATCGGTGTTTTCGCCGGCGAAGGCTCGCGAAAGACGGAAAGCGGCCTCCTCCTCGTGCACATCCCCTTCGTCCTCTTCCACCACATATACGTGCTGTTTGCCCATGCTGAGCATCTCCGGGATGTCCTCCATCTGGATGATATGCCCGCGCTTGAAGGCGGCCTTTTTGCACACACCGGGCACTACTTTAGTCAGGTCGTGCCCCAGCGCCAGACCGATTGCGTCTTCCACGCGTATCTTCTTAAACATGATTCCCAATCCTCCTGGTATCCAACCCCGCCAGCTGCCGCTGGTATTCCTCGGGGGTGTTGATGTTGATGATTACACCCTCAGTTTCGACGCTCACTTCCAGTATATCCTGGGGGTAGTCCCGCAACAGTTCCCGGCCGCCCACATCCCCGCTCATACGCATCAGTTCCGGCAGATAGCGCCGGGCTACCAGTATGGGATTGCCGCGTTGCCCCCTGAAAACGGGAAGCACAATCCCTTTTGCGGAAGCAAGAGCGGCTTCAATCAGCCGGTCATAATCCGCGGTGGTGACGAGCGGCTGGTCGGCCAGGGCCACCATCACCAAGGGAGCTGGCTTAGCCAGCGCCTCCAGCCCCACCCGCAGCGACGTGCTCATACCCAGCGCAAAGTCCGGGTTGAGAACGGTCACGGCCTTGCCGCCCACCTCTTTTTTGACTTCCCCGGCTCGGAAGCCGAGCACCACTACCACTTCCCCGACTTTGGCCGCCCGCAGGTTATCCAGGGTACGGCCGATGACGGTGGTTCCGTCAAACGGCAAGAGCAGTTTATGCTCCCCCATGCGCCGGCTTTGGCCGGCAGCCAGCATGACAACCGAGATAGCGGCAGCCGGGCGGTGAAACATAACAGAATAGTATGGCATGAAAGGAAATAAGCGTCAACGCCGGCGGCCGGGGGGATTTTCCCACATGAAAAGGGGCGCAGCGGGCGCCCCTTTTAGAATATGTAATTTGATATGCGAACGGTCAGGATTCGTGCCGGTCTAACCGCTCTGAACGGCGGCTTTTCGGCGCCCGCGGTACCAGCGCCAGATTACCAGCCCTTTAGCCAGTCCCACCAGCGCCAGCCCGGTGAGTCCGAACACCAGCAGAAAGGTGAAAGGCGTATCCGGGTTCCAGTGCTCCGCCCGCGTGGCCGTGAAGTTCTGCCAGCCGAATACTATCAGCAGCAAACCGATAGCCGCTACCAGCCATTCGTACCACTTCACCACTACCTTCTGCATGCGCAGCCACCATATCAGCAGCAGAATGAGCGCTCCCAGCAGCAAACCGTAAAAAAACTCCATCGCCATTCTCCCTAATCTTATTAAGGGTTAATCATAGCCCCACGTCGGCAGGTCCAGAATCCAGAAGTTCTCTATCTCCTCCCCCGTCCTCACCCCCGAACCGAAGAACATGTCATCCGCCTTGCGCCACAAACTGTTCAGCGCCGGATTGGCGGCTACCGAAGAGCGGAACAGGTTGCTATAGGATGACTGCGGCTTCTTCGAGTAAGGGCATACCCCGAAACAGGTGGCACAGGCGATGTTGGCCTGCATGTAGGCGTTGCAGCGGTCCTGCGCCCAGTAGTATCCTTTCACCCCCGGATTGAAATAGTTCTTGCCCCCGGTATCGTAACTCGGTTCAGTGTTCTGGGTGATGGCCCTCGCCGGGCAGTAATCGGCGCACTTCTTACACGTGCGGCAGAAATTGAAGGCCCCGAAGTCCACCGGGCTCCCCGGCGCCAGCGGCAGGTCGGTGATGACCTTGTTCACCCGCTGCTGCAAGCCGTGCTCCGGCGTGATGATATGCCCGATGCGGCTCATCTCCCCCAACCCCGCCATTACTCCCAGCCCCGTAGCCAGCGCCAGCGCGTTGTAGGTAGAGGCCTCTCCCAGACACATATACCCCAGCGTGCGGATGAAGTTCTGTACCTGACCCTGTATCAGGCTCCTCAGATTGTACATGTACATATGTGAGCGGCTGCCGATGGAGGTGATGGGCCGCTTCATCAGTTCGTCCGCCATGCGCAGTGTGTACACCACCGCGTAGCGCGCCTTCTTGGGCAATACCCGGTACCCTTCCTTGGGATTGTCCTCAGGCTGGTCTACATCCAGAATGTCAATGCGCGCCCCCTGCGCCTCCCCAAAACCGGTATCGTAGGCATAAATCAGCTTCTCGGTGGTGGCGGTGTCCAGTTCCACAAAGCTTACCTCCGAAGCCCCGTGCAGCTTCAGAAATGCCCTTACCAGCCGCGAGTTCTCCTCGGGACTGCCTTCCCAGCGCGGTACCCCCAGGTCCGCGGGCGTGGGCGAACTCTGCGGCCCGATAAATGAATTGGTGGCCCAGTTGTTGGCATTGTTGAGCGCTACATCCGGCAGCCGGCAGCCCGGCTTGTTCTGCAGTATCCAGTGCTGCAAGTTGTTGCGCTGCGCCCGGAATACCTCGTCGTACTGCGCCGGACCCAGGCTCGCCTTCAGCCCCGCCGCCCACATCACGTAGTGGTAGTCGAAGCGCTTCATCATCGGCCAGTCTATTTCTACCGTCGGTTTGCTAACCCCCTTCACCCACGACGGACGCTTGAACTCAGCCTGCGGCGAGGCCATAACTTCATCCAGATCGCGCATCGCCGGCGGCATTACCGCCGCCGCACCCAGCCCCGCTCCCCCCAGCCCCAGTACCTTCAGAAATTCTCGCCGGCGGAATGTAGAGTGATATTTGGTCATGATTTAACCTCCTGAACTCGATTGCCGGATATGGCCGTATGTCCGTATTTTAGCACAATTAGATAATATTACAATCACTTTTGCGCTTGTATTTAAGATACCCCTGCCTCGGCGGTGTTAAACCGCCCGCGGCGCAGATAAGCCTCCAGCAGCGTGCCGTCCACGGTCCCGCTGGAGAGCGGCTGATTGGGACGGCTGCGGTCACGGTAAATGGTGATGCCTTTCAAGCCCATTTCGTAGGCTTTCAGATATACCCCGGCCACATCCGCGGGAGTGGCCCCGGCGGGCAGGTTGACGGTCTTGGACACGGCATTATCGACATGGCGCTGCACGGCGGCCTGCATTGCGACGTGCCAGCCGCTGTCGATGTCCGCCCCGGTGACGAAAAGGCGGCGGATGTCTTCCGGCACCCCGTCTATATCCCTGAGCCCGGCCCCGCCGGCGAGCTTGCGGATGAGGCCGTCGGAATAGAACCCGCGCCGCCGGGCCACCTTCACCATATCCTGGTTGACTTCGAGCAGGCTGTCCCCTTCCAGCACGTGGCGCATGTACACCAGGCTGAAGAGCGGCTCGATGCCGGCGGAACAGCCCGCGATGATGGAAATGGTGCCGGTGGGGGCGACGGTGGTGAGCGAGGCGTTGCGCATTTTCCGCCCGTCGGACCGGTCATAGGTGCTGCCGGCATATGCCGGGAATACGCCCCTCTCGCCGGCCAGTTCGGCGGATGTCTCATGGGCGGTCCGGTTGATGAAATCCATCACCCGCGCGGCCGTGTCGAGGGCCTCCGGGGAGTCATAAGGCAGGCCCAGCTTGATTAACAAATCCGCCAGGCCCATTACTCCCAGGCCCAGCTTGCGTGTCTTGAGCGTGATTTCCCGGACCTCCGGCAGCGGATAATGGTTAATATCTATCATGTTGTCCAGCATGCGCACCGCCAGGCTGACAGTCTGCCTGAGCCGGTTAAAATCAAGCGCCGAGCCGCCCGCACCGGTCATCCGGGCCAGGTTGATGCTGCCCAGTACGCTTGATTCATTGGCCAGCAGCATCTGCTCCCCGCAGCCGCTGACTCCCTTTATCCTGCCAAGGTGAGGCACAGGGTTGCCGCTTTCGATACGGTCGCTGAAGATGACTCCCGGGTCCCCGGTTTTCCAGGTTTGCAGCACGATGCTGTCAAAAACCCGGCGCGCATCCAGTTCGCCATACTCGCCATCCCCTCCGGGGTCACGCAGGGGGTAGCTGCCGCCGGTTTCAAGCGCCTGCATGAATTCGTTGCTGAGAGCTACCCCCAGGTAGAAGTTTGAAAGTACCGCCGGGTCGTCCTTGGCGCGGATGAATTCCATGATATGGGGGTGATGCACGTCCAGCACTACAATACTGCACCCCTGACGGATGCCGCCCTGTTTGGCCGCCAGCATTGCCCCGGAAAGGGGTGAAATCCATTCCACCGGACGGTGGACAGCCGGAATGCCGGAAAAATTGAAACCCGTGCCGCCGCCGCTGCGATGCACCGTCTGCGCCATCTGTATGAGTGACGCCACAGACAGGCCGGCCGGGTCCGGCATCAAGCAAAAACAGGACGAAAGCTGCCCGCCGTTGCGCCCGGCGTTAAGCAGCGCGGGCGAGTTGGGTAAAAACTCCAGCCGCGCCATCAGCCCATAGTACATCTCCTCCAGGCGCACCGCTGAGGATGGTGAGCAGAAGCGCGCATCGTTGGCTGCCACCGCCGAGGCTACCCGGCGGAACATACCGGCGGGGGTCTCAAGCAGGCGGCCACCGGCATCTTTGCGCAGGTAGCGCTGCTGCAGGATGTAGAGCGCATTGGCCGAAAGCGCGGCTTCGGCGGGTGGGTTCTTGATATGCGTGGTCACAGGATGCGCTCCGGCTTTTCACCTTCGCGCCTGAGGTCCAGGGTGAGGCAATTCACTTTCGCCAGATGACGCCGGGCCAGGCGCGCGGCTTCCTCGACCTCCTGCCGGCCGGCAGCCGGCCAGGGGTTGTCTCCGACCGGAAAGTAGGCGTCGATGCGCAGCGTGATTTCGGGGCTGAGCGCAGCGATGAAGCGCGCAGTGGTCTCCACTTCCCCGGCGTCAATATAACCCGGAATGAGCACCGTCTCGGCCTGTAGCTTCTTGCCGGAACGGTAAAGGGAAGCGAAGTTGCTCATGATGACCGTGTTGTCCCGCCCGGTATAGTCCCGGTGCAGGGCCGGGTTGACGGTTTTTAGGCTGACGATTACCTCGTCCACGTCACTGAGGTCGGCCAGGTGCACGGCATTGGTCAGCATGACGTTGTAGGCAGAGAAACGGCGGTGCAGGTGAGCGGCGAGCAGCGGCATCTCGGGGTCCAGCGCCGGCTCCGTACCCATGAAGATGGCCCTTTCGATGTTGAGCGGCTCCAGCGCCGAAGCTACTTCTTGCAGGCTGAAAAACCGCCCGGGCGGCGGCTGGGGCGGTTGCCCGGCGATATGGGCGATGGGGTCGTCGAACAGGCCGAAATCCAGTCTTTCGTAACGGGTATAGCACGCGCGGCAGCCCAGATTGCACGGAGTCCAGAAATGGACGTCCAGCGACCGGTATGCTGTTTCGTAGGCCGCGTGATAAACTTTCATATCCTGTTGATTTCGGGGGAAGAAGCCCGCTCTCCCGCGCCGGATTATAACACAAACGCCGCATATAGCAATCTTTCCTGAGATTCCAGTACGTATCTTCACGTACTCCAGGACTGATAATCTCAAGGCCCCCTCGCCACGCTGGAGAGGGGGCTTTAATTTACCGAGAGGGGTGAAACCCCTCTCGGATTCTTGGTCTACTCAATAACCATTCCGATGAAAATCGGAATCCAGATTTTTTCATTGGATTTCTTGGAGGCGACCTTACTTGACACCAGCGTCTGCTGGTATGGAGGAGGTGGTAATTCTTTTCCCTTTTTCAAAGGGGGTGCAGGGTGATTTCCCCAGAGTAATTGCGAGAAGCGGAACGACGCGGCAACCCCGTACACCTATGTCATACTGGAAACCACGAGGAGTGGCCGCCTTGCCGCTAGCGCTTTGGTCGGAGCAGCAGCCACCTGGCCAGCATGGAAAGGAAGAAACAGCCGCCGGCCAGCAGGATGATGGTGGCGCCTGAAGCCACATCCAGATAGAAAGAAACCAGCAGCCCTCCCAGTGTGAAAAGGAAACTGAGGGCTACCGAAAGGAGCATCATGCGGCCCATGTTGTGGCAGTACTGCCTGGCCAACGCCGGCGGAATGGTGAGCAGCGCGATTACCAGTATGATGCCCACCACGCGGATAAGCACCACCACCGTGACAGCTATCAGCGCCAGCAGCAAGAGATAGAGCGCGTCCACCGGCACCCCCAGCACCCGGCTGGTTTCTTCATCAAAGGCGATAGCCTGGAATTCCCGGTGAAAGAGCAGCACCATGAGCAGTATCAAGCCGTCCAGCGCCAGCATCAGCCACAAGTCTGAGAGCGGCACCAGCAGGATGTTACCGAAGAGATAACTCATCAAATCCGGCGCATAGCCGGGGGCGAGGCCGATGAAGATGATGCCCAGCGCCATGCCCAGCGACCAGATGATGCCGATGGCCGTATCTTCAGACAACCTGCCCCGCCGGGTGATTGCGCCCATGAAAAGTGAAACGGGAATGGTGAAAAGCAGCGCCCCCCAGACAGGATTTATTCCGAGCAGGTAGCCGAGCCCCACCCCGCCGAAGGCCGTGTGGGCGATGCCGCCGCTGATGAATACGATGCGTTTGGTGACGACGTAGACGCCGATAATCCCGCAGGCGACTGACGCCAGTAGTCCGGCCGCCAGGGCGTAGCGCATGAATTCGTAGCCCCACAATTCAGTCATGGCGATGGTCCTCGAGCACCCGGTGCGGAAAAGCGCCGTGAGTTATGAACTGCAGCGGGCATTGATAGGTATCTGTCAATACCTGGGCTGATAGTTCGGCCGGCCCGTGATAAAACAGCTTGCGGTTGAGACAGACGACCTTGTCAACGTAAACCGAAACGGCGCCTATATCGTGGGAAACCATCACTACCGCCATTTGCCGGCTGAGTTCTTTCAGCAGGTCGTAAAAAGCTCCTTGCAGGCTGGGGTCCACGCCGGCGGTGGGTTCATCGAGCAGCAGCACGGCCGGGTTGGCGACCAGCGCCCGGGCGATGAACACGCGCTGCTGCTGCCCGCCCGAGAGCTGCCCTATCTGGCGCCCCGCAAGTCCCTCCATACCCACCGATTTCAGTGCGCGGCCCACGCTCAGGCGGTCTTCCCGCCGGTAATAATGAAAAGGACCCCGCAAGGGATAACGCCCCATCAGCACGACCTCCTCAACGCTGATGGGAAAATCGGCATTGAAGATGCTGCGCTGGGGAACGTATCCGATGAAGCGCCTTCCCTGTTCGGGGCGACGGCCCATCACCCGTACCTCACCCTTCCAGGGTTTGACCAATCCCAGAATGGTCCTGAGCAGGGTGGTCTTCCCGCCGCCGTTGGGGCCGATGATGCCGATGAAATCCGGCGCGGTTATATCGAGACTGACATCTTCCAGGATGTCGGTGCCACCGTAGGCGACCCACACCCTGTCCAGGCTTATGACGGGTTCCGCCATCTTCGCTACTCCATCGCCGTTTTCAGTTCGCCGAGCACGAGACGCATGTTGGCTATGTATTCTCTGGCCAGACCGTCCACTGATACTACCCTGCCTGATATGGCGCGCGCAACCGCCCCGGCGCTTTGCGTGCTGAACTGGGGTGAGGTGAAGACCACCTTGATGTTGTATTTGATAGCCACATCAATCAGCTCAGCCAGCGAGCGGGCGCTGGGTTCTTTGCCGTCAACCTCCACCACAATCTGCTCAAGGCCGTAATCAGCGGCAAAATAATCCCAGGAGGGGTGAAGCGCCATGAAGCGCCGGTTCTGGATTCCCGCCAGGCCGGCGCGGATATCGCCGTCTAGCGCCTCAAGTTCGGCCAGGTAGGCGTCCCGGTTCTGCTCATAGTATGCGGTGTTAAAAGGGTCCGCCTGTACCAATCCGGCACAGATATTCTTCACCATCTGCTGCGCCAGCACGGGGGAGAGCCAGATATGCGGATTGGTCATATGCCCAGGTTCGCCTTCCCCTTCGTGCTCCTCGCCTTCCATCAGCGAAATACCCGCTGAGGAATCTACCACCAGCATACCCGGATTAACCCCGGAAATTTTATCCATATAGGCAATCTCAAATTCCAGCCCGGAGCCGGTTTTGACGTACATCACAGCCCGGCTGAGGGCTTTCATCTGGCTGGGACTGGGTTCGTAAACATGAGGGTCGGCCGCTTCCGGCACCATCACCATCACCGAGATAAGTTCCCCGCCCACCCTGGAGGCGAACTCAGCCAGCGGTAGAATGGACACCGCTACCAGCGGCTTGCCGTCATCCCCACCGGTAGAGCAGGCGCCGGCTGTGACAACGGAAAGCAGCATAAGCGCCAGCAGCCAGCGCCAGCAGCTTTTCATATTGTTCCAGCTCCGTTCCGGCTGCCCTCGGCCTGGCAATGGCGGCACAAGCCAAAAAATTCCAGCCGGTGCCCGGTGATGGAGAATCCCGTGTTTTCCGCCAGCCGGAGTTCCAGCGCGGGCAGAGCGCAATCCCCGAAATCGACTACGCCTTCGCAACCGGTACAAATAAGATGGTGATGGTGACCGGAAGGCACGCGGCGCGCGTAATGGCGGCCGCCGTCGCCGAATTCAATCTCGCATGCCAGCCCCGCCGCAGCCAGCACCCTCAGGCTGCGATAGACCGTCACCAGCCCGAGGCCGGGCATCCGGCTGTGCGCCCGGTTATAGATGTCCAGGGGGGACAGGTGCCCATCGGCTTCTTCAAGCGTCTTAAGGACGGCCAATCGCTGGGGGGTGATACGATACCCGAATTTACGGAGTTGCTGCTCTTCCTGCCTCATGTCATTAAAAGCTTCTTATTGAAAATCATTTTCATCTAGAGTATATGGTTCGAAGATGCGCCTGTCAATACCCGCCGCTCTGCGCCGGTGCAATCAGCGCGCCATTTCCGGTCTTTTCTGCGAACGACGACTGGTTGGAAAAGGCTGAAACATATTGGACGCCACCCTCAACAAGATGCCTCAGCCGCTCATCGTGGCTTCCAGCGTGACACCCTCGCAGGTCATTGCGAAGCCGTGAAACGGCTGTGGCAATCTCGTACTCTTCACCGGAAAATCCCCTCAATCCCCTTTACAAAGGGGAGAAAAAGACCCAGCACGGCGCCGGGAGTCTGGATTCCGGGACTGCCCCAAGCGGTATCATTTTGGAGGAGCGAGCTTAGGCTCGCGACGAAGAATCTCAGGAGCGGCGGTCCCTTTCCCCTTGCTCTCCGCGCCACCCTTATTGTCCAATATGTACTGGACTTTTACATTCCATTGTCATTCAGTCTGATATAGCAAAAAACAAAACCAAACACACCCAACACA